>NZ_BDUD01000001.1:4318512-4514261 GCF_003113895.1 Nostoc commune NIES-4072
TAAAACCCATTGTAGAGACGCGATTCATCGCGTCTCTCCAAATCGCGTCTCTCCAAATCGCGTCTCCTCTCCAAATCGCGTCTCCTCTCCAAATCGCGTCTCCTCTCCAAATCGCGTCTCCCCAGTTGTCGGAATTCTCCTCTACCGCAAACACGTCATCACCAAACAACCATACATTCCCCAACTGATTCGCAGTTTTGAACAAGCTGGTTTAACTCCGTTACCCATCTTCATCAACGGCGTAGAAGGACATGTGGCGGTACGAGATTTAATGACAACCGACCATGAAATTCAGCAACGACAACTAGGCAATATAGAAACTCCCTCACTATCTAGTGAAGCAGTAAAAGTGGATGCGATCGTTTCCACAATCGGCTTTCCTCTCGTGGGTGGCCCGGCTGGTTCAATGGAAGCTGGGCGTCAGGTGGAAGTTGCAAAGCGCATCCTCACTGCCAAAAATGTACCTTATATTGTTGCTGCACCACTATTAATTCAAGATATTTCCTCGTGGACGCGCCAAGGTGTAGGCGGATTACAAAGTGTGGTGTTGTACGCATTACCAGAATTAGATGGGGCTATTGATACCGTTCCCCTTGGTGGTTTGGTGGGCGAAAATATTTATCTGGTTCCCGAACGGGTGCAGCGATTGATTGGTAGGGTAAAAACTTGGGTGTCTTTGCGGCAAAAACCTGCATCGGAACGCAAGATTGCGATCGTTTTATATGGCTTTCCTCCTGGCTATGGTGCTGTGGGTACAGCTGCATTATTAAATGTGCCGCGTAGTTTGCTGAAGTTTCTCCATGCACTCAAAGAACAAGGTTACACCGTTGGGGATTTACCGGAAGATGGCGAAGAATTGATTCGCTGGGTGAAAGAAGCAGATAAAATTGATGATACAAAAAATATCCCCGCGTCTGTTAACGCCCGTACTCTAGAAAAATGGTTGGGATATCTGCAAACTTCCCGCATTGAAAAACAATGGAAATCTCTCACGGGGACTGGTATTAAAACTTATGGTGACGAATTCCAGATTGGCGGTGTGCAATTAGGAAATGTCTGGATAGGTGTACAACCACCTTTGGGTATACAAGGCGACCCGATGCGCTTAATGTTTGAACGAGATTTAACACCACATCCGCAATATGCTGCTTATTATAAATGGTTGCAAAATGAGTTTCAAGCTGATGCTCTAGTTCACTTTGGGATGCATGGTACGGTGGAATGGTTGCCTGGTTCTCCGTTAGGGAATACGGGTTATTCTTGGTCGGATATTCTGTTAGGAAATTTGCCTAATCTATATATATATGCGGCGAACAATCCGTCTGAATCGATGTTGGCGAAACGTCGCGGTTATGGTGTGTTAATTTCTCATAATGTACCACCTTATGGGCGGGCAGATTTGTATAAGGAATTGGTGGCGTTGCGTGATTTGATTGCGGAGTATCGTGAAGATCCGCAAAAGAATTATGTTTTGAAGGAAGGGATTTGCAAAAAAATTGTGGACTCTGGGTTGGATGCAGATTGTCCGTTTGAGGATGCTAAACGGTTGGGGATTGCGTTTACGCCGGAGAATGTTCGGATGTTTAGCGGTCATGCTTTTGATGATTATTTAGTGGAGTTGTATGAATATTTGCAGGTTTTAGAAAATCGGTTGTTTTCTTCTGGGTTGCATACTTTGGGGGAAGCACCGAATGAGGAGGAGTTGGGGGCGTATTTGGAGGCTTATTTTGGGGACGAACCGCCTTCGCGCAGCGTCTCGGAGAGAAGACGCCAAGAGCGCCAAGAAGAAGAAAGATTAATAAGGGATTTGTTGATGCAATCTACGGATGAGTTAACGAATTTGTTAAGGGGGTTGAATGGGGAGTATATTCCGCCTGCGCCTGGTGGGGATTTGTTACGGGATGGGGCTGGTGTTTTACCTACGGGGAGGAATATTCATGCTTTAGATCCTTATCGGATGCCTTCACCTGCTGCGTATGAACGGGGACGGGAAATTGGTCAAAAAATTATCGCCCAGCATTTGGATGAATATGGGAAGTATCCAGAAACGGTGGCGGTGATGCTTTGGGGATTGGATGCGATTAAAACTAAGGGTGAATCTTTGGGGATTCTTTTGGAATTGGTGGGGGCTGAACCTGTTAAGGAAGGAACTGGTAGAATTGTTCGTTATGAATTGAAGCCGTTGGCTGAGGTTGGACATCCCCGCATTGATGTGTTGGGTAATTTGTCTGGAATTTTCCGGGATAGTTTTGTAAATATCATCGAATTGTTGGATGATTTATTTCAACGGGCGGCTGATGCTGATGAACCGGATGATCAAAATTTTATTAGAAGACACGCTTTAGCTTTGAAAGCCCAAGGTGTAGAGAATGCATCGGCGAGATTGTTTTCTAATCCGGCGGGTGATTTTGGTTCTTTGGTGAACGATCGCGTGGTTGATGGTAACTGGGAATCTGGTGAGGAGTTGGGGAATACTTGGCAAAGTCGCAATGTATTCAGCTATGGAAGAGAAGATAAAGGTCAAGCTAGACCGGAAGTGTTGAATACATTGTTAAAAACTAGCGATCGCATTGTTCAAGAAATCGATTCGGTAGAATATGGTTTAACTGATATTCAAGAATATTACGCCAATACTGGCGGTTTGAAAAAGGCGGCAGAAAAACAAGGCGGTAAAAAAGTTACAACCAGCTTTGTAGAAAGTTTCTCGAAGGATACTACACCCCGCAATTTAGATGATTTGCTGCGAATGGAGTACCGCACTAAGTTGGTAAATCCCAAATGGGCGCAAGCGATGGCGAATCAAGGTTCTGGTGGTGCTTTTGAAATTTCCCAACGAATGACGGCGTTGATTGGTTGGGGTGGTACTGCCGATTTTACCGATGATTGGGTTTATGACCAAGCGGCTGATACTTATGCTTTAGATGCAGAGATGGCGGATAAATTGCGTAAAGCAAATCCTGAAGCTTTTCGCAATATTTTAGGGAGAATGTTGGAGGCGCATGGGCGGGGTTTCTGGGAAGCTGATAGTGATAAGTTAGACAAATTGCGTCAGTTATATGAGTTGACAGATGAGGATTTGGAGGGTGTGACGGTTTAAGAAATAGATGCGTTAAAGCTTATTAACGCATCACTGTTAAAATGAAAATAAAGAGAATAATGATTAATAAAAATTATGGAAAATTCTTTTACTGCTGTATATGAAAAGATAGATAATTGGTATATTGGCTATGTTCAAGAGTTACCTGGTGCAAATATCCAAGAGAGAACTCTGGAAGAAGCTAGAGAAAGCCTACGGGAAGCGATAGAGTTAATTTTAATATCAAATCGGGAACTCGCAGAGCAACAACTCTCCGGCAAAGATGTCCTTCGTGAACAGATTACTGTCAAATTGTGAAAAGACGCGAATTGATTCGCCATTTGGAAAAGAACGGCTGTTTGTTTCTTCGAGAGGGTGGAAGGCATACAATTTATTACAATCCATCAAACAACAGAACCTCGGCAGTTCCAAGACATACTGAGATTGTTGATATTTTAGCTATTAAGATTTGCAAAGATTTGGATATTTCCCCACCCTAGTGTTCTAGTGGTATGGCACAGCTAAAATAGTGCAATAGAAAAATTGAGTTATGTTTATAAAATACTGATATTTCTAAGATTTGTACCAATACCTAAACATAAATTACCAAAAATTTATAGTATAGCTTCTCGCAAAGGAAAGATTGTTCTGGGATTTATATCTAAGTAAGTTATGAAGATAACTTTTGTGTTCTAGTTTAGAATATACCAAACACTCTCACTCTCATCGCTTTTGGATAAAATATGATATCTTTTTTCAATCAATTCTAGAATTTTTGGAAACTTTTCTTGAATCAGAGCGTGATATTTATTAGTAATAAATATATAAGGAGGCTTGGATGAATCTAACTCCTCTAGAAGTTGTGGCCATTGATCAGGTAGAAATAATTCAAGTGACCATGCATTTAGTGATGTTGCTTGAGTACGACCAGAGAAATAATAAATAGACGGATCGCCAGCAACGAAAATTGCACCAGGTAAACTTCCTGGTTGAGAGAGAAAGCCAATCTCTGAACGAAGTAATTTATAATCTCCTCTAAATACAGTCTGATATTTAAATCGTGTATCTTCAGTTAAAGCAAAATTATTCTTAACTAAAGCGATACTCTTAACTTGAAAATTCCATAATAAAGGTGATAAAAACAACAATGACAACAAAATTTTAATTATTGGTGAGCTTAATTCATTGAAACGCTCCCATAATATATCTAAACCTTTAGTTGCTAAAATACCTGTAGGTACAAATAAGAGTAGATAATGATATATCCAAAGTGACCTAATTTGGATAAAAATAACACCCAGCCCAAAAACAAACCAAACAACCAATAACAAGGTTAATAAGTTTTTATTCTTACGCAATGATACATTTACTGCAACAATAGCCATTACAATTAAAGTGATAAAATTCTTTAAAAACCATAGATTTCCAGAAATTAACCTAGACTTATTTAATTTGCCATTAGCAACCACCTGACTTGGATATACAAAAAATGTCTTATATACAATTGCTAAACTATCCACTGAGGCAAAATAGATAATAATAAATAAAATAGGAAAGATAATTCCTAGAAAAATTGGTAGGCAAATTTCAAGAACTATTTTTTTAGCTTTTTGCTGTTTTATCAATATGGAATGAAGCAAAGCAGTTAGCCAAAAACAAAATATTATGGGCAAAAATATTAATTTAAATATTAGGACAATTCCACCCGTGAAGCCTGAGAGTAAAAGTTGAATAAATCTCTGCTTTCCTTCATGGTTAAAAGATTGATGAGTTAACCAAAGGCATAAAAATAAAGGAAAACTAACTAGTCCCTCTACTTGAGTAAATTGCTTATGATATGAAACAATGTAGTAAACACCAACCGTTAATAAAGGTACTAAGCTTGCTACTATCTGATGCCGAAAATAAGTTTTTAGAGTTAGCTGCAATGTAATAGAGAAAAGCATCATGTAAATAAATTCAAAGATATGGATGCCAATATCATTAAAACCAAATAAACTTCCTGCTAAATAATAAAAGTAATAAATTCCAGGTTGCTTTAGATCCCAAAAATCCCGATAGAGTACCTTTCCTTGTTGCATCTCTAAAGCACCTGTTGTAAATAGTGCTTGATCTCCTGCAAATGGAAAAGGCAAATTTATCAAACCAATTATCAGAACACAAATTAAAACTAAAAAGTCAATTTTATTTAATTTAGGAAGATTAATCATGAAAATTTACTCCTATTGAATGAATATAATATTGTCAAGCCAATTCATAGCTCTAAATATTGTAAAAGGGATTGGGAATTAGGGATTGGGGACTGGGTGTAAAATCGAATAATTATGGTGAAGGCTTTACCCATCACTAAATTTTAAAAAACTTTTCCCAGTATCCAGTACCAAAACGGCGTTTATTCCGACGCTCGTTCCTTGATAACCCAACGCTATCGCTAACGCTACACTATCGCCGCAACGAGTTGATTTATGTAAAAGGTATTATCTCAGACAACAAGCAAAAGCAATGTCTACGACGGGCTACGCCTACGCTCTTACGCTTGAGGCTGTAAAAATTTAAACCTTTGCAGCTAATATTACTTCATGTATAAGAAAGGCTTAAGTTTTTCTTGCAAATGTATAAGTCGTTGCTGCAAACGCTTAATACTTTGCAACAAATGCTTCTCCATGTATAAGAAAGGCTTAAGTTTTTCTTGCAAATGTATAAGTCGTTGCTGCAATTGTTTAATACTTTGCAACAAATGTTCTTCCATGTATAAGAAAGGCTTAAGTCATTGCAGCAATTATTGTAACGAGCTTATGAATCTATTTAATACCTGGAATAAAATATAGTATAAGTGAAATTAACTAAACTTTTAAAAATGTAATTGCAACTGATTTGCTATATTTGCCCATGACAATCAGAAACATTTTGGTATAAAACAGTACTAATAATTTATTAGCAGAGATGCATTATGGCACGTCGTAAAAGAAATTCCACCGTTTTAGAACGAGCCGATCGCCGGATTGAAAGTTTACAATCTATCAGTGCACAACTTGACTTTGGCCAAGGATTGACTATACAAGCTTACACCATAACAATTAACAATCTTCGCTCTAAGCTTGCTGCCTACAACACTGCATTATCTACCATTGACAAACTTACAGATGACGTGAATAACGCAGAAAAGGCTGTAATAGCGATGTCAGAAAAAATGTTACTAGGAGTTGGCAGTCGTTACGGTAAAACCAGCCCAGAATACGCGATGGCGGGTGGTGCTAGACGAGGTAATACCAAGAAGAAGCGAAGCGTACTAGACAATTCCAAAGTCACCAATTCTTTAGCAGCTGATTCTGTTAAGCTTTCTTCTGCAAATGGATCTATGAATGGGGTATCGGGTGCGATCGTGAGTTGAGTATTGTAGAGTGTGTTAGAACGGAGTTCGTAACGCACTATGAACACGAGTTTGATGCCGTACTCTCCGTGCTAACACATCCTACGTATATTTTCTCCAAATCAAACCGGATTCCTATATGAATGGGGTATCGGGTGCGATCGTGAGTTGAGTAAAATCTAATAGACATCTGGTGAAAATGATTGTAGAGACGTTGCATTGCAACGTCTCTACAAGGGTTTCAGGTAACGCATAATTAATTTCTGGAGATGTCTAATAGGGTTTAGTCATACATTAAACCAATTCGCAATGGGCTAACGCCCCGCTCCGCTAACGCAATGACGCTCGTTCCTCGCTAACGCAATTCGCAATTACGTTTTGTGACGGGGATTTAGACCCCGACACAAAACGTGCTGCCTATCTTGCTGGGGACTTAAACCCCCAAAGTTCGTTAAAGGTTTTTTCTTTGCCCTTTCCCCTTCTCCTTTTCCCCAAAACCCGACAAGTATTGCGTACCCTCCTATTCCTGTTTCTTCAAGTGCTGCACAAACGCATTATGTTCCGGTGACTTCAACCCCGCTTGCACCACCTCCAACACTTGCACCATCTGATTGTTTAACAGCGCCTCCACCGCTAACCATAAACCCGGAAACACCTGAGAGCGAATAATTCCATCTGCACCAGGAGATAGCAATCGATAGTCGCCATCAATTAGGTAAAACCATTCAATTTTATTCTCGTAAGATTGCCAGATTACGTACTCCAACACCCCATTACGGCGATAAACTTGCTTTTTGCTGCCAGTATCGATCGCAACGCTACTTGCTGCAATTTCAACAATCAATTCGGGAGATCCCTCAATGTAACCGTCGCTGCTCAAACGGGTTTGTCCGCCTGAGTCTGGTTCAATAAACAACGCTGCATCTGGCTGGGGTTCATTGTCTAAATCTAGTCTGACTGTTGCGGCATCACTCAAATCAACGCCAGGAGTCAGTGATTGGTAAACACCTAACCAAGTTATGACCCGACTGTGGGGTTTGCCATGTTGTTCATGTCTTAAGGGAGATGCCACGTAAACAATTCCTTCAATCAGTTCTGCTTTCTTGATATGGGGTGCAGCCGCATAACGCCGTTCAAATTCAGGGCGAGTTAGGCGATCGCCACTTTCAAGCGGAGGCAGATGTTTCTGGGCTGAGTACTCTCTAACCATTTGCCAATCCTTGGAGTTGCCGGATATTTCTGACTTTAGCAAACCTCAGTTATCACTTAGGATTTATTGATTTAATTGAATTCACGTAATGTTAATTGTCATTGTGTGTTTGACTGTGCGATCGCTTACTCGCCCAAGTTGAGCATCGCCAACAATTGATGCTCCACAACAGAGTCCAACTAGCTATGATTAGCTAAGTGGGATGTTAGATACATCTACGGCAATACCATTTAGTTAGCAGTCTTTATCAACTGCTTACACTCGCACCCATAAAAATTAATTTGATCCACTTTCTATCCCCTGCTCTCTATTGTGATAAGCATTGGCTAAAAGTACTCTAAATAAGTACGGGGTGCAAAAAATACAAAAAATTCTTCAAGGATTAAGATTAAGGATACGGCTATGGCAACCGAACAGTTAACTAGAGACAGTGATAATCTAGATTTAAATCAGCTACTAAGAACGCTGAATGCTGTTAAACAGGGTGATTTCTCTGCTCGGATGCCTATAGACCATACTGGTGTGGCAGGGAAAATAGCTGATACGCTCAATGAGATTATTTACCAGAATGAGCGGATGGCGGCTGAACTACAACGCATTGGTAATGTTGTCGGCAAAGAAGGCAAAATTGCCGATCGCGCCTCTCTCGGAGATGTTCAAGGTTCTTGGTCAGATTGTGTTACTTCTGTCAATACTCTAATTACAGATTTAGTTCAACCAACAGCTGAAACTACTCGGGTAATTCGGTCAGTCGCCAATGGTGACTTATCCCAAACGATCGCTACAGAAATTGATGGCAGACCTCTGCAAGGTGAGTTTCTCCAAACTGCTAATATCGTCAATACGATGGTAGAACGGCTCGGTTCCTTTGCATCGGAAGTTACAAGGGTGGCGCGGGAAGTGGGAACCGAAGGTAAGTTGGGTGTTCAAGCCGAAGTGCAAGGTGTGGCTGGCACTTGGAAAGATTTGACTGATAACGTTAACTTGATGGCGGGTAATCTCACCGGACAAGTTCGCAATATTGCCGAAGTTGCAACTGCGATCGCAAATGGTGACTTATCCAAAAAAATCACTGTCGATGTCAAAGGCGAAATTCTAGAACTAAAAAACACCGTCAACACGATGGTGGATCAGCTTAATTCTTTTGCTAGTGAAGTAACAAGAGTTGCGCGTGAGGTGGGAACTGAAGGGAAGTTGGGTGTACAAGCCGAAGTTAAAGGAGTGGCAGGGACTTGGAAGGATCTCACAGACAACGTTAACTTAATGGCAGGGAATTTAACAGCCCAAGTTCGTAACATTGCGGAAGTGACAACGGCGGTAGCAAATGGCGACCTTTCTAAGAAAATCACTGTTGATGTCAAAGGCGAAATTTTAGAGTTGAAAAACACCGTTAACATCATGGTGGATCAACTTAATTCCTTTGCATCGGAAGTAACAAGAGTTGCGCGTGAAGTGGGTGCAGAAGGAAAATTAGGCGGTCAAGCAGAAGTTCGCGGGGTAGCGGGTACGTGGAAAGACCTTACCGATAGTGTGAATTTCATGGCGGGAAGCTTGACGGCACAGGTGCGGAATATTGCGGAAGTGACAACGGCGGTAGCCAATGGCGACTTATCTAAGAAAATCACCGTTGATGTCAAAGGTGAAATTCTGGAACTTAAGAACACCATCAACACAATGGTGGATCAACTTAATTCCTTTGCATCAGAAGTAACAAGAGTTGCGCGTGAGGTGGGAACTGAAGGGAAGTTAGGCGTACAAGCAGAAGTCCGGGGAGTTGCAGGGACTTGGAAAGATTTAACTGATAACGTTAACTTAATGGCGGGTAATCTCACCGGACAGGTGCGAAATATTGCCGAAGTTGCCACTGCGATCGCAAATGGCGATCTATCTAAAAAAATCACCGTTGATGTTAGAGGTGAAATTTTTGAACTGAAGAACACCATCAATATAATGGTGGATCAACTCAGTTCCTTTGCATCGGAAGTTACGAGGGTTGCTCGTGAAGTAGGCAGTGAAGGTAAACTAGGTGTGCAAGCCGATGTGCGCGGCGTGGCTGGAACCTGGAAAGATTTAACTGACAGCGTAAACTTCATGGCGGGAAGTTTAACGGCACAGGTGCGGAACATTGCCGAAGTAACAACGGCGGTTGCAACAGGCGACTTATCCAAGAAAATTACTGTCGATGTCAAAGGTGAAATTCTGGAGTTGAAAAATACCATTAACACAATGGTGGATCAACTCAATTCCTTTGCATCAGAAGTAACACGGGTTGCCCGTGAGGTAGGAAGTGAAGGTAAATTAGGTGTGCAAGCAGAAGTGCGCGGCGTGGCGGGTACGTGGAAAGATTTAACCGACAGCGTAAACTTCATGGCGGGAAGTTTAACGGCACAGGTGCGGAATATTGCCGAAGTAACTACGGCGGTTGCAACAGGCGACTTATCCAAGAAAATCACTGTCGATGTCAAAGGTGAAATTCTGGAACTCAAAAACACCATTAATACAATGGTGGATCAACTCAGTTCCTTTGCAAGTGAAGTGACGCGAGTTGCGCGTGAGGTGGGAACTGAAGGTAAATTGGGTGTACAAGCGGAAGTAAAAGACGTTGCTGGTACTTGGAAAGATTTAACTGACAGCGTGAACTTCATGGCGGGAAGTTTGACGGCACAGGTGCGGAACATTGCCGAAGTGACAACTGCGATCGCCAATGGCGACTTATCCAAGAAAATTACTGTTGCTGTCAAAGGCGAAATTTTGGAACTCAAGAATACCATCAATATAATGGTGGATCAACTTAATTCCTTTGCAAGTGAAGTAACGCGGGTGGCGCGGGAAGTGGGAAGCGAAGGTAAATTAGGTGTGCAAGCAGATGTGCGCGGTGTAGCTGGAACTTGGAAGGATCTCACCGACAGCGTGAACTTCATGGCGGGAAGCTTAACGGCACAGGTGCGAAACATTGCCGCCGTTACCACAGCTGTAGCTAATGGCGACTTATCTAAGAAAATCTCCGTTGATGTCAAAGGTGAAATTTTAGAGTTGAAAAACACTGTTAACACAATGGTGGATCAACTCAACTCCTTTGCAAGTGAAGTTACAAGAGTTGCCCGTGAAGTGGGAACTGAAGGTAAGCTGGGTGTACAAGCAGAAGTTAAAGGTGTAGCCGGCACTTGGAAGGATTTAACCGACAGCGTAAACTTCATGGCGGGAAGTTTAACAGCACAGGTGCGGAACATTGCCGAAGTTACGACAGCCGTCGCAAACGGCGACCTTTCCAAGAAAATCACTGTTGATGTGAAAGGTGAAATTCAGGAGCTTAAAAACACCATTAATACAATGGTGGATCAACTCAATTCTTTTGCATCAGAAGTTACCAGGGTTGCCCGTGAGGTGGGAACGGAAGGTAAATTGGGTGTACAAGCCTACGTCAGAGGAGTTGCAGGAACTTGGAAAGATTTAACAGATAACGTTAACTCGATGGCGGGGAACCTCACTGGACAAGTTCGCAACATTGCGGAAGTTACCAAAGCGGTAGCGAATGGCGACTTATCTAAGAAAATTACCGTCGATGCCAAAGGCGAAATTTTAGATTTGAAGAACACCACCAATACAATGGTGGATCAACTCAGTTCCTTTGCTAGTGAAGTAACGCGGGTGGCGCGGGAAGTGGGAACTGAAGGGAAGTTGGGCGGACAAGCGCAAGTCCAAGGTGTTGCAGGAACTTGGAAGGATTTAACAGATAATGTTAACTCGATGGCGGGTAACTTAACGGCACAAGTGCGCGGTATTGCCAGAGTTGTAACGGCAGTTGCTAACGGTGACTTGAAACGGAAACTGATGCTAGATGCTAAGGGAGAAATCGAAACCTTGGCAGAGACAATCAACGAGATGATTGATACTCTAGCGACATTTGCCAATCAGGTAACTACAGTAGCGCGGGAAGTGGGAATTGAAGGGAAGTTAGGCGGACAAGCTAGAGTCCCTGGTGCGGCTGGAACTTGGAAAGATTTGACGGATAATGTAAATGAACTTGCTGCTACACTGACAACTCAATTAAGAGCGATCGCAGAAGTTGCTACAGCTGTAACTAAAGGTGATTTAACTCGTTCAATTGCCGTCGAAGCATTAGGGGAAGTAGCCATACTCAAAGACAACATCAACCAGATGATTGCTAATCTGCGCGAGACAACGCAGAAAAATACTGAGCAAGACTGGTTGAAAACTAACCTCGCCAAGTTTACCCGAATGCTGCAAGGTCAGCGCGACTTGGAAACCGTATCTAAACTAATTCTCTCAGAACTAGCACCCTTAGTAGGAGCGCAACACGGCGTATTCTTCCTGATGGAGTCTGGGGAAAATACACCGTTTTTAAAACTAATTAGTAGCTACGCTTACCGCGAACGCAGACATTTGGCTAACCGCTTTTATTTGGGTGAAGGTTTGGTAGGACAATGCGCTTTAGAAAAAGAGCGAATACTGCTAACGGATGTGCCAAGTGATTATGTCAGAATTGCCTCTGGTTTAGGAGAAGCGGCTCCACTTAATGCCGTGGTGTTACCTGTACTCTTTGAAGGACAGGTGACAGCAGTCATAGAATTAGCATCCTTCCGGCGCTTTAGCGAAATTCATCTAACATTCTTCGACCAACTTACCGAAAGTATAGCGATCGTCCTCAACACGATCGCAGCATCCATGCGAACTGAAGAATTACTCAAGCAGTCGCAATCTTTAGCCGAAGAACTCCAAACCCAGCAAAATGAACTCCGGGAAACCAACAAGCGCTTAGAACAACAAGCCCAATCACTCAAAACCTCAGAAGATTTACTCAAAGGACAACAAGAGGAACTGCAACAAACCAACGCTGAGTTAGAAGAAAAGGCAGAGTTGTTGGCGATGCAAAAGAAAGAAGTCGAGCGCAAAAATCGGGAAATTGAACAAGCAAGACTTTCTTTGGAAGATAAGGCTGAACAACTCGCTCTTTCTTCAAAATACAAATCAGAGTTTCTTGCTAATATGTCTCATGAACTGCGGACACCGCTAAACAGCTTGTTGATTTTGGCGAAGTTGTTGTCAGATAACATTGATCGCAACCTCAGTGCCAAGCAAGTTGAATACAGCCAAACAATTTACTCAGCAGGTACTGATTTGTTGGCGTTAATCAATGACATTCTCGATCTCGCCAAAATTGAATCTGGAACTATGTCGATTGACATGACCCAAATGCCATTAACAGAATTGGGCGATCAGATTGAGCGCACCTTCCGACAAATTGCTCAGAGCAAAGGACTTGCTTTCACAATTGAATTGACTCCCGAATTGCCCACAACCATCTATACAGATGTCAAACGCTTACAACAGGTGTTAAAAAATCTTCTCTCCAATGCTTTTAAATTTACAGAAAAAGGAGAGGTACGCTTACAGATTGCGGTGGCGAAGCAGGGATGGAGCAAAGACCAGGAAATTTTAAATCGCGCCCAGATTGTCATCGCCTTCTCAGTCAGCGATACAGGCATTGGCATTGCCCCCGAAAAGCAGAAAGTGATTTTTGAGGCATTTCAGCAAGCCGATGGCTCTACCAGTCGGAGATACGGCGGTACCGGATTGGGCTTATCAATTAGCCGTGAAATTGCCCGTCTCTTTGGCGGCGAAATTAAACTAATCAGTCAACCCGGTCAAGGTAGCACATTTACGTTCTACTTCCCCCAATTGAGTCCTGAGTTCCGAGTGCTGAGTCCTGAGTCAACATCAACACAATCTAGTAGAGACACGATTAATCGCGTTACCTACTCCCCACTCCCTATTCCCCGCTCCCCACTCCCCACTCCTCCCTCAGCACTAATTAATGACGATCGCGCTGTTATTGAAAGAGGTGATCGCGTGTTACTAATTGTTGAGGATGACGTTAATTTTGCGCGTATCCTGCTAGAGATGTCACAACAGCAAGGATTCAAGGTGATCACTGCCCAAACAGGCAGTACAGGTTTGATGTTAGCGCAGCAATTCCTACCTTCAGCCATTTTGCTAGATATCAGGTTGCCAGAAATGGATGGTTGGACGGTATTAGATCGTCTCAAGCATGACCCGAATACCCGTCACATTCCTGTACATATCATGACCGTTGAGGAAGGAAGACAGCGCGGTTTGCAACTAGGAGCGATCGCATATCTGCAAAAGCCTTTAACCAGCGAGACAATATCCGAAGCGTTAGCCAAAATTAAAGGTTTTGTTGAGCGCCAGGTGAAAAATTTGTTGGTAGTCGAAGACGACGACACTCAACGGCTTAGTATTGTTGAGTTGATTGGCAACAGTGATGTTTGTACCACTGCTGTGGGCACTGGTGCAGCAGCTTTAGAAGCCATTCGTTCCCAGCATTTTGATTGCCTCGTTCTCGATTTAGGGCTACCTGACATGACTGGCTTTGAACTTATCGAGCAGATAAAGCTTCTGCCTCACGGTAAAACTTTACCAATTATTGTCTACACAGGTAGAGAAATTAGCAAAGCTCAAGAAACGGAACTCAGACGAATTGCCGAAACAATCATCATTAAAGATGTGCGATCGCCCGAACGTCTCCTTGATGAAACAGCATTATTTTTACATCGAGTCCAAGCAAATTTACCTGAACCCAAGCGACAAATACTTGAACAACTGCATTCCATAGACTACTTACTCGCTGGCAAAAAAGCCCTAATTGTAGACGACGATGTGCGTAATATCTTTGCGCTGACAAGTATGCTGGAGCGTTATCAAATACAGGTTTTATACGCTGAAAACGGCAGGGAGGGGATTACCCTGTTGGAAACTACACCAGATATTGATGTGGTTTTGATGGACGTAATGATGCCAGAAATGGATGGTTACGAAACAACCCGCATAATCCGCGAAAACGAGCAATTTAAATCTTTGCCGATTATTGCACTGACTGCTAAAGCCATGCAAGGCGATCGTGAAAAGTGTATTGAAGCTGGCGCATCAGACTACATCACAAAACCCGTAGATACTGAACAACTGCTTTCACTATTGCGTGTTTGGCTATACCGTTGATCATAGTAGGGGGCAGGGGGCAGGGGAAGAAAAAAGCTTATCTCCACCGCACCCAGCCCTCAACCTCCGCAATTGAAATTCTTAATCCCCAACAAATTCGGATTTTAAAAGCTAAATCTCCCAAACTACCCAAGCTGCTAACAGTTGGTTGGGTACTATAAGAATCCGGTTTGATTTGGAGAAAATATACGTAGGATGTGTTAGCACGGAGAGTACGGCATCAAACTCGTGTTCATAGTGCGTTACGAACTCCGTTCTAACACACTCTACAATACTTAATTTCGTTCAAAAATCAAATAGTAATCCTATAGGTTGCGTGAACAAGTTATACCAATTCTCCAAAATGAGGCAACAGATGTAAATCAGGAAAGTCTTGCTGCGCCTAAGTTTCTAAATTGCAAATGGGCGAAAAAGCGAACTGTGAATTGGTATTACCCCTACCGGATAGAGAAACTTATACCGCGTGGCAATATTGAGCGAAATAAGTTACTAGCTACAATAAGCCAGATTGCTTAATCCGGGAGTATTTACAAAGTCAGTATTAGCTATCCAACCATTACCGGATAACTCTCCAGGGAAACTTCTGGCAAGGTCGATTTCTACCCAAATATAATTTTCAGATTTGTATGACTTAACTATATTACCTGTAACCAAGTTCACAAATACGATTGTGTTGGCATTAAGTGTTGTAATAAAAGCCCCTTTTATACTTGGTTGACCACGTAGAGTTACAGGTTGTACAATTCGCCGACATGCACTGCCAATAGTAGGTTTACTCATGATGTTATTCGTCTGACAAAACTTCAGCACAGCAGTTTGAATAAACCCTGAAGTCGGAGATTTAATTCTGACAAATCTATCTCCACTAGCTGGTATATATGCTAAAACAATGTTCGTTTTTGCCGGCAATATTCTGATAGCGCTGGATGATGTTGAAGGTTCTTTGAAAACTACAGTATCTACTTTAGTTGCACGACAACTCGACTGTGAAGAATTGGAGGGAGTCTGCGCGATTTGAGCAAATACAGGTATACCCAGAGCAAACGTAGCAATCTTTACTAGAGTAAAAATATACAATAACTTGTGAAATTCCACGTTTTTTCCTCAATACCACTTACGAAAAACTGTACATTAAATTCGGAACTTATAAACTCTGAGATTAAGTAAAACAGGTGGGAAAAACCAAACTATGTTAATAAAAGTAAAGTGGACTAAGGTGTGAAAATCTGCCCAAACTAAATACTGATTTGAAAATGTATTTTATAAAACATAACGCTTATTGGTAATTAAAGATAAATGTCTTCCTCACAAATTCCTCAAACTGTTTTGCTATAAACATAAACATAGGGCGAAAGCCTTTAATAAATTTAAAATTCACAAGTTACTAAACATAGTTGAGGGATTAGTCATTTTTGACAATCCAGCATTTGGACACCAGAAACCGTAAAGACCATTTACCAATGAAATCGGAGGTCTATTATGATGTTTAAAAAGATTCTAGTTGCATTAGATCGGTCGGAAATAGGGCAACAGGTTTTTGAAGAAGCCTTGGGTTTAGCAAAGTTAACACAAGCTAGCTTAATGCTAGTGCATGTCCTATCTCCTGAAGAAGAGGGTAGTCCTTACGTACCTACGCTGTCTAATTTTGACTACTATCCAGGTTTGAGCAGTCAAAACTTTGAGTTATATCAAAAGCAGTGGGATACCTTTAAAAATCTGGGAATCCAGATGTTGCAATCTTTCTGCGCCCAAGCTAACGCAGCAGGTATAACTACGGAATTTACACAAAATATTGGTAATCCTGGTCGCATCATTTGTGATTTTGCTCATAGTTATGGCGCTGACCTAATTGTGATGGGGCGTCGAGGTCGTTCTGGGCTGATGGAACTATTTCTCGGTAGTGTAAGTAATTATGTTCTTCACCATGCTCCTTGTACAGTACATGTTGTACATCTTTCAGTTGCTTCTAAAACACATGAAGTTGTCAAAGAAACTACTAGTAATATTGCATAAATCTGAGCGAGCCAAACTCTAAATTTGGTTTATTCTCGCCTACTTACTTCCTCCAATCTCCACAACCGATCCTTAACGGCACGGTATTGGGCTAAAATTAAACGTAGACATCGCTTTTTCAGTGAAAAAGAAAAAGTCTGCTACCCAAAATTAGGGTTGAGAACGAAAAGTGGATCTATGGAAGAAGATACTATCAAGATCACTGGTTTTCATGCTCATGTTTACTTCGACCCCGCCAGTCGGGATATAGCTGCGCGTGTACGTGAAGGATTGGGCGCTAGGTTTAACGTGCAACTCGGACGCTGGTTTGACAAGCCCATCGGGCCCCACCCAAAAGGAATGTATCAAGTTGCTTTCTTACCGAATCAGTTTGATAAAGTTGTTCCCTGGTTAATGCTTAATCGTGAGGGATTGGATATTCTCGTCCACCCTGAGACAGGCGATGCTGTGGCTGACCACACAGTTAATTCTTTATGGTTAGGAGAAAAGCTAGATTTGAATATTGAATTTCTTCGACGGCTTAATTCGACTTTATCTAATTAAAATAATTAACTTACTTTATTGGGTAAAAGTTCTAAAATGCGGCGTAGAACTTTTTCTGTTAATCCATGTTATGGAACATTAAACTGATTAGCGTTGAACAAAATTTAAATTATAAATTATCTTGACTTTAATATTTAGTCAATCGGCACTTGCTTGAGTAAAGCTATCCACATATCGGATGGATCTGAGTAATAATCTACTTCCTCAACTTGATATTGATAAGATTCACAACCTTCTTGTAAAATAATGCGATCGCAGGGTTTAATCCTTGTCCCGCTTCCAGTCATATACCCGATTGTTCCTTCATTGAGGCGCTCAAATACGTAGTCGCTTCCAGAAACTAGTTGGCTATAATCGTGTACTTTATACTTCTGTTTTAATTCGTTTGCTGGAAAGTTAACTAGGGCTAACTTACTTAAAAAACTAAAACTTAAGTTCATACTTGTCCTGATCAAAGACATAAGTGAGTTTTCCCAAGAAGAAATCTATAACAAAGAGTTCTGAACTCTAGGTGAATCTCAATTCCTTTCAATCACCAATCCAGAATGAACAGGTGAATTTAGTTAGGAATCAATCGCATTAACAGCTAGAAAACCAATACATCACCCAATGTCTAATTAGAGGTTGCTGAAAAAGTCATAAAAAAGCAATTTCAAGGGTTGACCAGTTATTCAAGCATAAACAGAGATAGCTTTATGTTATCTATAGCTAACTAGAAGATAATTTCCAATTATGTCATACTGGGAAAAAGGTCTATTTTTGAAAAATAGACATAAAAAAGCATAAAAAACCCGCGACAGGTGAGTAGAAAGATTCATCACTAAAAAAGTAATAGCAATTGCAGTTTCAGAAGTGTGGGAAAGTTTCGCCATCACTCGATTGAGACTAAATCTTCTTTTAGCTTGCCCAAATTTTCCTTCAATACAATTACGAATTCTCTCGGATTCTAAATCTTGTTTCTTTTTTTCTTTACTAACATTGGCTGGTGGTCTTCCCAAAGGAGGACCACTCATGACAATACCTCTTTCTTTACACCAAGCGCGATTCTCCCTTGTGCGATAAATTTTATCTACATGAACGGATTCTGGATAATAACCTGTGAAGTTTTTAAAAGCTTCCACTTGTGATTTTAAGTCTCCTGATTCATTAAAATTATCCCAACTAATATGGTCTAAAAATACATATCCATCAAAATAGCTAGCTGATAATTTTGCCCCAAATTCCACGGCTTTTCCAGCCTTACCCCGGACAATCGGACGGATATGTGGTTGGCTTAAACTAACGATTCGGTCATCAATACTCTGTTTTTTATTTTCATACAACCATAGTTGTTGACGATAAACCTCTACAACTACAAGCAACATTTTATATTGTCTAGTACTTAGTTGTTCTAGAGTCGCGCCTGATATGATTAGCTGGTCAATATGGGATAAGTTTCTTTTGATATATTGAAGCTGCTTTTTAATCGCTTTTCTCCTATCTTTTGGCGATACACGACGCTTTTTAGCGACTTTTAAGTAGTCAATTCTTGCTATATCCCGATAAGTTCTTGGCTTTTTCTCTAATGTACCTTTTATCTGTTCATAAAGAAGGTCTATTATTGTTTCTGTATGTTTTCTTGCTTGATTTAATAGCTCTAAATCTGTGGGATAGCTGATGTCTGCTGGCGCACAAGTCGCATCTAATATTAATTTCCCCCGATTTTTTGGCTTGTTATCTTCTTTTTTTAATTCTTCTGTTTTTTTTTCAGTTGATTCAGTTGCTAAAGTCGAAGATGTTGCCTCTATCATCCTCTTGACCGTTTCTTGATTTATTTTGTTTACTAAGTCTGCACTAATTCTTTCACGAAAATGGACTAACATCGATGCATCAAATGGAGCTTCATTAATATACGATGACATCCCTATAAAGTACTGTAGATAAGGATTCTCCTTGATTTGTTCTACTGTCTCTCTATCACTTATTCCTAGTTTTTCTTTGATTATTAATGCCCCTAATGCCATCCGAAACGACTTTGCTGGCGCTCCCATCTCTACAGAGAATCCGGATGAATATTCCTCTTCAAATTCTGCCCAGGGTATTAAATTCGCCAGCATAATCCAACGATTATCTGATGACAACTTCCCTTCAAACGGAAGTCCAAAATTTTCTGGTGAGACTGGAGGTTGATCCTCTTTTCGGTACATGGTTATAAACAGCACATTTTGGTACTGATGGTCACGGTGATGCAAGGATTTTGGGCTATTCTACCCTCAAGTCTTGCACTTGAATATACTTCTTTGGTCTGAAAATCTCAGAGTGTCAGCTTTTCTTTCTTTTTCAGCAACCCCTAATTAAGTGCCTGCACCCACAAGTAGCTCGTTGACAAGGTACTTAGAAAAATAATTCTAAATTAGAAGGGATAATTTTCAATTAAGTTTTCTTAAATCTTAATTATTAGCTATTAATATTTAATTTTTACGCAATGATATCTTTTGCTCAATAACCCTTTCAAATCATTCATGATTTTGCATATATCAGATAAAATTTAACTATTGATTATTTTATACCTTAAATTTTGAGCATTATTATAATCATATTATCCAGTATAAGATTAGAGGTCTATAGCAGTTCTTTAGTAATTAACCACTTAAATTTACATTACTATAAACCACAGCTTCAACTGTAAAACCACCGAATTATTTTACAAATCTGGTTTAGATAAGAGGATTTTTTACTGAACTAAATAATAATTATTTTATAAATATTTTATATTCTGAGAATGTATTCTATGTAGATTTTTTAATATAAATAGTATTTAGTCCCTAGTTGTGGTTTTTAGAGCTACATCTACTTGCTTCAGTAGTACTTCTAGGGTGGAAGAGTTATCTAAAACTACATCTGCATGAGCCACTTTTTCTTCGATAGATAATTGGCTGTTGATCCTGGCTTGCGCCTGTTCTCTATTTAAATGGTTTCGTTGTATCAATCTTTGTAACTGTTGCTCTTGTGAACAACGCACTACCCAAATTTCTGTAACTAAATCAGTCATGCCAGCTTCAAATAATAGAGGTACTACTAATACCAGTGTTTGTGAGGAAGATCGGGCGATCGCTTCCTCAAACCGATCGCGCACATCAGGATGAATCAAATTGTCTATCCAGTTGCGTTCATCTTGACGATTAAAGATAATTTCGCCTAGCTTTTGGCGGTTGAGGCTGCCATCTGGTAGTAAAATTTGTTTGCCGTAACGCCCTGCGATCGCACCAAGAATAGGTGAACCTAAAGATACTGCCTCTCTAGCATAAATATCTGCATCCAGAATTGGCAGGTTATAAGCGCTAGCTAAATAATTAGTGACAGTGGTTTTGCCTGTAGCAATACCGCCAGTTAAGCCGATTATACGTTTTGTCATTAGTCATTAGTCATTAGTTATTCTCCCCCTGCCCCCTGCTTCTCATCTAATAATTTGTCGCCCATGTTATCAATGCTTGGGTTAAACCATCTAAAGTATATTCTTGTGCTTCTACATCCACACGCTTGAATAAAAAATGACAGGTTTTGGAGGTTTGAGGCCCGATAGAGGCAATACAAACGCCTTCTAAGAATTGACTAGGATCAGAGTTGTTGGAAAATATCTTGTTAGTAAGTTGACAGAAAAATTGCACAGTTTTAGAACTGGCAAAAGTAATTACATCTATCTTGCGGTTTTGAAGAGCTAGCTGTGCCTCTGGTGGAATACCACTCGGACAACAAGATTGATATGCGGCAACTTCTATCACCTTTGCTCCCTTGAGAGTTAATTCTTTAACTAAAATTTCTCTGCCGCCGCTTTCAACTCTGGGAAATAAAACCTTTTTACCATGCAGATCCTCTGGAAAATTTTCCACTAAAGAATCGGCAATAAAATTGGGGGGAATAAAATCTGCTTGGAGAGAGTGTTGTTTTAGACAATAGGCTGTTTTCTCACCAACGACGGCAATTTTAACGCCTGCTAAGGCACGGCTATCTTTACCTTGGGCGTTTAGCCTTTCAAAAAAGTAGTCTATGGCATTGGTAGAAGTGAGAATTAACCAGTCGAAGTCAGATAAATGAGCGATCGCATTATCCAAAGCTTCCCAACAGGAGGGCGGGCCGATTTCTAAGGTAGGCATTTCGATTACTGTTGCCCCTAATGCGATGAGGCGATCGCTAAATTGGCTCGATTGTCCAACTGAACGTGTCACTAAGATTGTTTTGCCACTGAGAGGAAGACTAGATGAGGGGAAGTTACTTAACATAGGTTGGGGTATAAAAATACTCTCGTTCACAGCCGGAACCTGGGAACACTTTTCTCCAGGCTCCTGCTTGATAATTTCGTCTAAATATATATTCTCAGGTTGTAAGTACTTCCGTAGCACAACAACTTCGCCAATAACAATTACTGCTGGAGAAAGAGATAATTCGGTGGTTTGTTCTACAATATTGCCCAGTTGTGCTGTCCAAATTTGTTGGCGAGGAGTTCCTGCCCAGCGAATGATAGCAATGGGTGTTAAGTGCGATCGCCCGTGTCGCACCAGTTGATGTACAATTTCTGGCAGATGTTGCCCTCCCATCAAAATTACCAATGTCTCTAGGCGTGAGAGTGCCTCCCAGTCTAAAACTTCTGGTTCATGAGCTGTAAGTACTGCAAAAGTGCGACTCAACACCGGATCTGTAAGGGGAATTCCTGCTAACAAAGGCGCTGCAAGGGCTGAGGAAATTCCTGGTACTAGTTCAAAATCACAACCAGATGCTTTGAGCGCTTCAATTTCGGAAGTACAACGCCCAAAAATCAACGGATCGCCTGATTTGAGTCGTACAACTTGTTTTCCTTGCTGGCAATGCTTTACCAGTAACTTGTTAATCTCAGCTTGGGTTGTACTAGGTTTCCCACCGCGTTTCCCGACATCCAACTTCAAGCAATCAGGCGGTACGCACTGCAATAATTGAGCATCTACCAGAGCATCGTAGACTAAAACCTGAGCAACAGCTAAGAGATTGTAAGCTTTTACTGTCAGGTATGCCACATCTCCAGGCCCAGCACCTACAAGATAGACTTTACCCTTTTCTTGAGTCATGGGCATTGGGCATTGGGCATTGGGCATTGGGCATGGGGAAGAGGTAGAGGTAGAGGGGCAGAGGAGATATGTTTTAGAATACAACTTGGTGTCAACATAATTTTATGACTCTTTGATACTCATTAAACCAATTCGCAATTCGCAATGGGCTAACGCCCCGCTCCGCTAACGCAATTCGCAATTACGTTTTGTGACGGGGATTTAGACCCCGACACAAAACGTGCTGCCTATCTTGCTGGGGACTTAAACCCCCAAAGTTCGTTAATAAGGTTCAGAACTCGGTTAATCAGTCTTTGATACTCGCAAAGGAGTCTTTAATAGGACTTACGCAAAAATTGCTAAAAAGCTTAATTTCTCGAACCGCCAAGACGCCAAGAGCGCCGAGAATTCGTAGAGTGTGCGTAAGTCCTATTTAATACTCGCAAAAACAGATCAGAACTCCACTCCTCTGCTGCGATGCCCCATGCCCAATGCCCAATTCCCATTATTCAATTCGTTCGGATATTCATTTTTTGGATTAGCAGATCAACTTGCTCAACCATCTCTTTGTTTTCCTCAGCTTGGAATAACTCTCTGGCTTTTTTGAGATTAACGATCGCTTCTTCTAGCTGTTGTTCTCTTCCCAAAGTTATCCCCAAATTATAGTAAGTGAATGCATCGTTGGGTACAAGGCTAATGGCTTTTTTGTAATGTGCGATCGCTTCTTGTGGTTTACCTTGATCATCCATTGCATTTCCCAAACCCGTGTAAGCTTGTGCATGTTTGGGATCGAGGCGAATCGCTTCGCTATAGCCGGCGATTGCTTCTGTTAGCTTGCCTTGAGCGTAAAAAGCACTTGCTAAATTATAGTGAGCGTCTGCATAGTTGGGATCGAAGCTGAGGGCTTTTTGGTAATGTGCGATCGCTTCTTCTAGTTTCCCTTGAGCATACAGAGTATTTCCCAAGGCGTTGTAACCTGCGGGATTTTTTGGATCGAGGCGAATGGCTGCTGTATATTCGGCGATTGCTTCTGTTGGCTTTCCTTGAGCATATAAGGCGTTCCCTAAGTAATAGTGAGCGTCTGCATACTTGGGATCAAAGCTAATGGATTTTTTGTACTGAGTAATTGCTTCTGCTAACTCACCTTGATCGTACAGAGCATTTCCCAGACGGGTGTAAGTTGGCGCATAATTGGGTTTGAGGCGAATAGCTGCTGTATATTCGGTGACTGCTTCTGTTAGCTTGCCTTGAGCGTAGAGAGCATTGCCTAAGTTATAGTGAGCGTCTGCATAGTTGGCATCAAGGCTGATAGCTTGTTTATATTGTGCGATCGCAGGTTCTAATTGATTGAGTCTTGCTAAAGTCAAACCTAAATTAAAGTATGCTCCAGGGTTTTTAGCATCGAGGCTAATGGCTTTTTTGTAATGTGCGATCGCTTCTTGTGGTTTACCTTGATCGTCGAGAGTATTTGCTAAAGCAATATAAGCTTGGGCAAAGTTGGGTTCTAATTCAATTGCTTTCCGAAAAGCCGCCTCTGCTCCTTTGAAATCTCCTTGTTTATAGAGATTGGTTCCTTGCTCGAAGTTAGCAACTGCGTTTTTGCTCTGAGGAACTACAGACTGTGCATCATGATTTTTTGATAAAACAACGCCAACATTTTTACCAAAGGCACTATTCCCATTAATCAAACACAACCAGATAATAGCTGCTACCAGGACATTCTTGTTTTTCAGCATTTTAATTACTTTACCTGCTTGGTTTACCGAAAAATTGGGTCTAAAGCCTCCCCTTTCTAGGGGTATCTTTGGCGGAGTTATAGAAGGAATTATAAGTGATTAACCTCACTTGATACAAGTCTAATCTTATATAATGAGGCTTTATTAAAAGTAAAAAATCCTTTTTTAGTTAATTGCTAAACTTTTTGAAACACAAGTTTAGCAATGGCTGCAATTAATTCTTCTGGGTTAAAAGGCTTAGATAAATGCATCTGAAACCCAGCTTTTAGTGCTTCTTGCTGGTCTTCGTTTCTAGCAAAAGCTGTCAAGGCGATCGCTGGAATTTGTCCACCTTGCTCTGGTGTCAAATTTCTCACTTTACGTATTAACATATAGCCATCCATATCGGGCATACTAATATCGCTGACTAACACATCTAGCTTTACCTCCGCTAGGGTTTGTAATGCTTCATAAGCGGAAGATAAAGCGATAACAAAAGCGCCATCTTGCTCTAATACAAAAGCAGCAAAATCTAGCGAATCAGCATCATCATCGACAACTAAAACCCGAATACCAGCCAGAGGTAAAGACTTAGGAGTTAATAATACAGCATAGTTTTGTTCATCTGTCAGGCTTGGGCTTTCATCTTGCAGAAGCGGTAAGCTAACAGTAAATGTTGCTCCTTTATCCTCACCGTGGCTATCTGCTTTAACAATACCGCCATGTATCTCGACAATATTACGCACAATTGCCAATCCTAGTCCTAATCCACCAAAATTTCTCGTAGAGGTACTATCTGCTTGGCGAAAGTAATCAAATACAAATGGCAAAAACTCAGCACTAATTCCCTTACCTGTATCGGTAACTATGATTTGAGCATAGCCATCAGCTTGCTCTAATCGTACTTCTACCTTTCCTCCCTTAGGTGTAAATTTTACAGCGTTAGAAAGGAGATTCCAAACGACTTGCTGCAAACGAGTAGAGTCGCCCATAACTTCTCCCATCAAGGGTTCAAATACTGTACTTATCTCAATCGATTTTGCTTCTGCTGCTAAACGCATTGTCTGTAGTGCGGACAATATCGTAGACTCTAGATTAATCTTTGTAATATTTAGCGTCAGTTTGCCCTGTAAAATTCTGGAGATATCTAGCAAGTCTTCAATGAGTTGCACCTGTAAGGTGGCATTCCGCTCGATTGTGGCTAGTGCTTCAGATGTCTTTGTTTGATTTAACCTGCCGGTTTGCAGCAGTTTTGACCAGCCGAGAATTGCGTTTAGTGGAGTGCGTAATTCGTGAGAGAGGACGGCTAAAAATTCATCTTTAATTCGATTGGCTGTTTCTGCTTTAGCTCGTGCTACTTGTTCTAATTCCAGCAAGTGCGCCCGTTCTTCAAGTATTTGTTTTTGTTCGTGAATATCTGTACATGTTCCAAACCACTTTACTACAATACCTTGCTCATCTTTGAGTGGTAAACCTCGCGCTAGCTGCCAACGATAGGAGCCATCAGAAGCCCGTTTAAAACGATATTCATTGTTATATATAGTGCTGTTTTTTACAGCATTAGACCAAACTTCATTAGCATTTTGGATATCATCTGGATGCAATGCAGCCAACCAACCAGAACCCAAGGATTGCTCTAATGTTAGCCCAGTGTATTCGCACCAATTTTGATTAAAATAATCACATTCACCGTTAGGATTGGTTGTCCATACAAGTTGAGGAATTGCCTCAGCCAAGTAACGGGAACGTTCTTCGCTTTGTCGAAGAATTTCTAAGATGCGTTGGCGTTCAAGGATTTCTTGTTGTAATTGCTCGTTAGTTTTGCTAATTTCATTGGTACGAACAGCAACCATTTCTTCGAGATGATTCTGGTATTTTCGTAGTTCTTTTTCTACCCGTAAGCGTTCGGCTATTTGTGTTTGAAGTTCTTGATTTGCTTGTTCTAGTTGAGCAGGGCTAGGAAGTGCCAGTGCTTGGGGAACTAGAGGTATAAGTTGTATTGCTGTAACTACAGATATCATTGCAGTTATTGCTTTGACAAAACCCGACAGCCAATAGATTGGATGCCAAAGCGTCCAAATCTCTATTAAATGAGTGGTGCCGCAAGCTACGATAAAAGCACTAAATAAGAGAAAAATCCAATCAAAGGGCAAATCCTGCCGCTTGCGGACAAAGTAGAAGAGTGTAGCTGGAATCGAGTAGTAAGCTAGTGCAATGAATGCATCAGATAATATGTGTAATCCAACTAAATTTGTTTGCCATAGATAGCAGTGCCCATGTGGAATAAATGATCCCGATGTAAAAAAATTAGTCCACAATTCTGATATTATGTCTGACATAAACACTTAGTTTTTTAATTTATAAAATTTCCTAGTAAATTTATTTTTTTAATTAGCCCAATTTGTTCACACATCAGCATTAAAAGCTAACCGAAGGCGGCTTTGCTGTTAAATTGTCATTTTGGATCTTTCTTGTCCTTGCTTGATATAGCAGTTACTGCACAGATAAACAGATAAAATATTAACCATAGATAAAGGTATATGTCATTAAGGGTGCTGTGCGCCCCTACCGATGTAACTCATTTAAAGGAGAATGGATATACTATTTTAGTATTAAAATATTACTGATACAGCGTGTCTAGTTGCTGTAGTGCTTAAGCAGACTATAATATCTCTTTAGAATCCAAAAAAAACTCTTAGTATAGATGTTTGCAAAAAGATAATATTTTTTTAAAATCATCAAAGTTTTCTCCTATCAATGCATTGTGGCTATCGAGCTTATAGCACATTGCAATTTTAAGGGCTATAAAGGAAGTGGTCAAACTTGCGAAAATTGCGGATACAGTTACGGTAGACACTGGTAAATTTGCAAAACAAAGACCATTCTCCCCATTATGAGGGGAATGGGAAAAAAATTAGGAGAAAGAACAGGAAAATTTAATCTCCGCAATTCTGACTTAACTTAAGATTGACTTAACTTATTACTCATTTTATCTAACAGTTGAGTTATTTTTTTAGCTTTTTCAGGTTGGCGTTGTTTTTGCAATAAATCTTTAGCTTGTAGCAGGTTAGTTTTAGCTTCATCTTCTCGCTCTTGCTGCATGAGAATATTTGCCAGACGCAAGTAAGCGTCAGGATTTTTGGGACTGCGGCGAATCACTTCCCGAAATAATTCTGTTGCTTCTTCTACTTGGCCTTGTTGGTTTAAAACATCTCCCAAAAACAAGCGCACCACATCATTAGTAGAGTTGATGGAAATCACTTTGCGAAAGGCTGCTTCTGCTCCTTGGTAATCTTTGGCTTGAGCAAGATTAATCCCTTTTTGAAATAAGTCTGAGGTAATCAAAGTTTTCCAAGCAAAATAGCCAAGAATTGACAGACTAAGAACAACTACAACAGTAGCGATAATAGAACTAGTAGGAAAGGTTTCTAGCATTGTCTAAGCCAAAAGACAGGCGATAGGAAAAATTAGGTATTCGATAAAAAATAGTTTCCAGATAAATTGGTAGAATTGAGCGATCGCACTTTTATCTTGTAAGTCTACTGCCAAACTCCGCAACCACATCCAAACTAGCAGGGCTAAATGAGTAATCACCAGAAATATGGGGTTAATTGAGGCCACACGTAGCACACCAACTAAAATTATCCCCAGATAGCAGGCAGTTATCACCCACAGAGCTAGATTAAATACAGCTTGCGACCCAAGTTTGATAGTGAAAGTAGAAATATTATAGAGGCGATCGCCTTCCATATCGGGTATATCTTTAAAGATTGCGATCGCAAAGGTAAACACCAAGATAAATAACGTCAGCACCCACACCACAGGCGGAATTACTTGGCTTTGTTTCAGCACCCAACTATAGTGCAAATACAACCCTAAATTAACAATCGTACCGCGCACCGAAAAAATGCATAGTGCTGCCCAAAATGGAAACTGTTTCAAGCGAATTGGCGGTAAAGAATAAGCAGTACCAATAGCCAAACTAATTGCTACCATGCCAAATAAAAATGGCCCACTTAACCACGCTACAACTAGCGCCAAAATCCCAGTAAAAGCAACAATTAATTGCCCCGTCTGTCGAGAGAACTCACCTGATGCCAACGGTAAATGAGGCTTATTAATCTTGTCAATATCAACATCTTCTAACTGATTCAGCCCCACAATGTAGACATTGCCACACAAACAAGCAATCCATGCTCCTAAAACAGGGAATAGGGAATGGGGAGTAGGGAATGGGGAAACAGTACTATTACTAATTGCAATGGCAATAAAATACAAACCTAACACACTCAGACTTGTACCAATAATCGTGTGTGGGCGAGAGAATTTCCAGAAAGCGTATAACCAATGGAAATATGATTGAACGGGTTTGCGTGGCAAAGGGCTGTTTTGAAAACTCTGGCTCATGAGTACCTTAGATTCACTATCCGGCTTATTTGTTAACCCTGACTTTTCACGGGATTTAGAAAACCTCACTCCTGCTCTCTCCTGTTGTTGAGAGGCTTTTAATTCTCCCAATTCCCTATTAGGGAAGGGGGCTGGGGGTTAGGTTTCGCGTTAATTTTTCCACATGGCCTAAATTGTCAGATTGTTAACCATTGTCACAGAATTTGGTCATTAACAAGAGCCAAAGCTTTAGACGTAGTGTATTTTGTAGGGAAGGTAGCGGCGGCTTAAACCATTGCTACAGCTTGCCGTAATGCTACTTAAGAGAATCAATATACCTTATGAAAAAGGCTCTATGCCGAAAAAATCTGACAAACAAGCGTGAAAATACCTCTTCCCGATTCTCTTCTGCTACTCTCCATAACGGTACAATCTATCAGAAAAGTAAATAAATAGTTAAATTATGACAGCTAATTTGACATCTAAAACGCCATTTGACTTTGTGAGTGTGCTATCCCAAGCTGCGGCTGCGTATCAAGGACAGAGAGGCACACCCCCTAGTGCTGAAATATTAGTAAATGCGTTGCTACAAGCAGAAAAATCTACCAAGCAGGAACGGTTAACTTATCCGTTTGAGTCTCTTCTGGGGAAATGGCAACTTTGCTTTGCCACTGGCACTAAAAAAGTCAGAGAGCGTGGCACAATTGTATTAGGCAAGGGTTTGTATGTACCTAAGTTTATAAAAATCCATGTTTCCTTTAATGCCACTTTGGGACAGGATTCAAACAGGGGCAAAATTAGTAATCAGGTTGAATTTGGCCCAGTTTTGTTGAACCTCACCGGGCCAGTGCAATATTTAAGTAAGAAAAATTTATTGGCGTTTGACTTTAACCAAATGCTTATTAGCCTGTTTGGTCGTGTTGTTTATAACAGACCAATGGG
The DNA here is from genome assembly GCF_003113895.1 of Nostoc commune NIES-4072. Taxonomy (NCBI): domain Bacteria; kingdom Bacillati; phylum Cyanobacteriota; class Cyanophyceae; order Nostocales; family Nostocaceae; genus Nostoc; species Nostoc commune. The sequence continues at coordinate 4,347,863 of NZ_BDUD01000001.1, forward strand.
TTCTGGTATTCAAGCAGAAGATTTCTACAACCAGTCCATAACTAAATTACCTTTCTTTGGCTTCTTTTTAGTGACGGAAGATTTTATTGCAGCTCGTGGCCGGGCTGGAGGATTGGCATTTTGGATTCGGGAAAGTTAAAGACAGTGGATTCCACATTTGCGCGAACCATCAAACTGGACGACAACTAGACAAAATACTGTGCATATTTACTACTTGTCCAATGACTGCGATCGCAGGCGCACCAAATCCAGTTTGCTCTACCTGCTCTACAATTGTTTTTAAAGTACCAATTAATTCTTCTTGTTCTGGGCGTGTACCCCAGCGCACTAAAGCAATGGGTGTTTCTAAATTCAACCCAGCCGCACTTAATTGTTCCACAATATAAGGCAGATTGTGGATTCCCATATAAATTACAATGGTTTCGGAACCGTGGGCGATCGCATTCCAATCCACCTTCGGTCTATACTTACCTGCCGCCTCATGTCCAGTCACAAATGTAACTGAAGAACTATATAGCCGATGAGTTAATGGGATACCTGAGTATGCGGCGGCTGCAATACCCGATGTAATACCTGGCACAACTTCTGTTGATATTCCCGCGTTGACTAATTCTTCCATCTCTTCGCCACCGCGACCAAAAATAAAAGGATCACCACCTTTTAACCGCACCACAATTGCATGATCCTGCGCTTTCTCAATCAGCAATTGAGTTGTTTCTTCTTGAAACAGCGAATGTTTTCCCCTGCGCTTACCAGCGTTAATTTGCTCGGCTTGGGGATTAATCATTGCCAGAATTGCTGGACTCACTAAGGCATCATAGATAACTACATCTGCACATTCTAATAAACCTTTTGCCTTCAAGGTAATTAGTCCTGGATCTCCTGGCCCCGCACCTACTAAATAAACCTTTCCCAAATACTTGTTCTCCTGTTTTTCTATGCGGTTCATCTATCTATCTGTTAAATCCCAAATTAGCTCGGCTAATTCTGCACTTGCTCCCAGTGGTTCTGCCAATTGGAAATTCACCGCAGAAAATTGTAATTTTAGCTCCTCTATTGAGGCCGCGATCGCATCAGTTATTCCACCTGCGAATAAAAAGTATGGCAGAATTGCAATTTCTTTATAACCAGCAGCTACCAATTCTTTCACCCGCGATTCTAAACTAGGAGGATTAGCCCAATAAGCAGCTACTGTTCCCAAACTCGCCGCCATTGATTCCACAGTTTCTTTAGAACCTGGGCGACGGCTACCATGAGCTAGAAGAATCCATGCTTCTGCTTTTATAGCAGCTATTTGCTTGGCCAGCAATTTCTCTAAATTAGGGTGAGAGCCTAAGTATGGTTGCAACTCAATCATGATATCCTGACCAATAGCCTGTTGTGCTAATGCTATTTCGGCAGGAATATCTGTCATTACATGGACTCCCGGCAGCAGAAATAACGGTACAATTTTGATCCGATTCTGGTTTTGAGATAGTTTACTTTGCTGTAGCCCAACCCAGCCATCGCCAAAAGCCCTCTGAGCAAATTGTTGAATCTGCTCATGTAAAGGTTGAGGATTCATTTCTAAAGCAGCTATATCAACCTGATGTTCGTTATTTAATGCGTTGTGGTTTTCTGACAATTTATTACATACCAGCTTTGCTAGTTGCTGCATAGCAATTTCTGGGCGCGGATCACGACTTCCGTGAGATACCAATAGATAAGCAGATGGTATTGGCAATGTTTTAACTCTCAGTTGCTATTTTTCTGATCTTAAAGTCTATCCAGAAAAATTGGAGTATCCTACTTTTTTTTAGCGTTGCATATTTATGCTATGCCCTTTTGATGCCCAGCGATCGCCTTTGTGGGCATTTGTTACTTTTTAACTTTAATTAACAGCTTAATACGCTATCGTACATATAGTAATTTTTGTGACTAACTATGAAAAAGCTATCAAATACCCTCAAATATTATCTCTGCAAAGGATTGTCTGTAATTGGATTTGTGTATTGTGCTGGTGGCGTGGCTTCACCTGCAACCGCCGCTCTTGCGACGTTCGATAGCTTTACAGAAGGTTTTGTTACACCAGTACTGACGGATGGAGGGATCACATTCTCGGATTTGGATCAACGTCTATCGGGTGAGACTTCTGTCTTTGTTATAGAAAGAGATAACGAATCACTCAAATCACCTTTCTCTCCACCAAATGTTCTCACGTTTGGTGGCTATGTTCCTGGGCCGGGTGTGGGTTTTGGACGATTTGGTTCTGCTACTATAAGCACAGGAGAATTAGCATCGGTTGCGAGTTTAGACATCTTCAATTTGCAGTTTCCTGCAACTGATAATATTCTGACGCTGGAAGCATACTTGGATGGAACACTTGTTGGTACTAATTCAGTGAATTTCAAAACTGATGATACAGGGATACTTTATCGGCAGCTTTCCCTATCAGATGTTACCTTTGATAAACTTCGACTTGTAGCATCTGGATCTGAAGAGGAGGGAGTTTTATTTATTGACATTGATAACGTCCGCATTGATCAGACTGCCATTGTACCTGAACCTTCCTCCGTATTAAGTTTATTAATGTTTGGGATTTCAGGTGTAGTTTTCATGCTCAAGCGTCAGCCGAAATCACTCAGTAGCATTAATATTGCAAGTATCAAATAGAGACATAGCAATCCGATTTGATTTTTCTTCCACCGTCTGCCTTATTGTTTTTCAGCAGTGTAAGTATAAAATTGATCGAAAGCTCCCACCGTTTCAAATTTGTAAGAAGGTATCCAAGAGTTGATCTTTAAATCTGTACGGTAAATGCTAAAAATAATATAATTTTGTCTTTCTGTAGTCCTGGAAAGAATTTCTTGGATTTGCGGGTTAGCCGAGTCAACCAACTTATCACAATTAAAACGAATTAAATTTTCTATGAGATTGGTAGTTTTTTTGCATACATCGGTTTTTAAGTATTCTGTCAACCGTTGCACTGCATATTCTTCATACTCAACCTGACTGGGATTAGTCTTCGCCATTGCCACACCCAAGGCGGCGAGTCCTGCTGCTGCTCCAGTATATGCAATGATCGTTAAGGATTTCATGTTGGCTAAGTAAGATTCATTGTAATTGTTAAATTCCAGAGACTCTAAATCAACTAAGTCCGTTCCTTGAAGAAAAACTCTTGATCACTTGCCAAATTATTGCTATAATTCAAATTGTTGAATGGCGAGCGTAGCCAAGTGGTTAAGGCAGTGGTTTGTGGTACCACCATCCGTGGGTTCGAGTCCCATCGTTCGCCCTAGATAATTTAATAATAATTCATAAATTCCTATATAAAGGTGGGTTGTAGTTTTGAACATTCGTAGCCTTTACTATAACAAGGATTATATCATCTACAAGTTCATGCACTTGGAAGGTTCGCAAACCAACTATTCATAAATTTAGCTTATAACTTAGCTTAACACATACAAGTATAGATTATCCAACTCTCCCGCTTCGTGGTGAGATGTGGGGCTTCTTTTTGATTTAGCTAAATTCAATCCAATACGGTTCAGTTAAGGGCTAATTGTACAAAATTGGGTTTTCGAGACGCGATAAATCGCCGTCTCTACAAGACGCGATAAATCGCCGTCTCTACAAGTGTTTTGGTCTTATCTGAACTGTATTGAAATTCAATCCCTTTTTCAGCCAATGCTATCTGTCCAATTAAGATTCCCGACTTCTTTAAGAAGTTGGGAATCTTAGTCTTAGAAGTTTTTGGACACACATTTAATTATCAGAAAATGCCTAGAAGAATGATAAAAGTCAGCCCACAGAAGGCAAGCATAGATATAATCAGAATATTGCCAATACTGTGGTCAGAAGCTACTGGATTAGGTGTATTGGTAGGCATATAAATCGCCCCACTTAAACAAGTTTTGCTTCAATTATAAATATGGCAAATAAAAATTAGTCTATGTTGGAACAAAAATTTATTTTAATTAATTGAACTTTATCTTTATAATTTTACTTCAAACATAAAAGTTAAGTTTCGTGTCAAATTTTGATAAATAGATAATAGCAAAATAATTGCTTGCTAACCAAATTACTAAAACATCAACAATGCTCAAAACACGCGAATAAATTATCTAACCCTACTATCAAAATGAATATTAATTATCTGAACTAATTAAAAAAAGTATATATTTGCAAGCTTTACAGAGCTTGAAAGCTAAATTTTGACACTATTATTGTGCAAATAATTAGATACACATCAATAAATGGTATAGTAAAGATTAACTCAAGCATTTGAGGGCATGAGATTTTGTGCCCCAAGTACAATGATGCAGTTATTTAGTAACATCTATCAAAAGAAATAAAAATTGTATTCCTTTAGTTAGATCCAAAAATACTGAGTCGTAGATACTTTAAGTAAAGAAGAACACGATTTAAGTGCCTGCTGAAAATTTGATATTTGTAGGTACACAGATAAATACAATTTATCTGTGTTCTTTCGTGTTTATATGTGGTCTAACAAAAGGTTGAGGTTTATTGGCCTCGCCTTGAAAGTCAACAATGCAAACATCGTCATCTAATGGAGTTGCCATGTCTGAATTGCTTCAAGCAGTCTTAGATAGTGAAGAAAGAAGTGATTTGCGTTCCTTTATTAGTGAATTACGCCAACAAGAAAAGAAGTACTTGCTGCGGAACGACATACTCAATGTATATAGTGAGTATTGCTCAAAGTCCCAGAAACCAGAGGAATTTTACACTTCCTCTGAGTTAGGCAAACTGATTTACTATACTCAAGAAATTATTCAGGAGGACTCAAACTTCTGTTTCATTATCCGTTCTAAGATTGCCAGCCAAGAAGTTTATTGGTTGACATCAGACTTAAGCATTGAGCCGATGACTGTGCAGGATTTGCTCGATCTGCGCGATCGCTTGGTGAATAAATATCATCCTAACGATGGCGACCTGCTAGAATTAGACTTCGGCCCGTTTTATGACTACACCCCAGTCATCCGCGACCCCAAAAATATTGGTAAGGGAGTACAATACCTCAACCGCTATTTATCCAGCAAAATATTTCAAGACTCCAAACAATTACTGGACAGCTTGTTGAATTTTCTGCGGCTACACCACTATAACGGTGTGCAACTGCTGCTTAACGATCGCATTCAATCACAGCAGCAACTTTCCGAACAAGTTAAGAAAGCCATCAGTTTTGTTAATAATCGCCCCGAAGAGGAACCCTATGAACAATTCCGGTTCCAATTGCAGTCAATGGGTTTTGAACCGGGTTGGGGTAACACCGCAGGGCGAGTCCGGGAAACTTTAAATATTCTCGATGAATTGATTGATTCTGCCGATCCTCTGACCCTAGAAGCCTTCATTTCTCGTGTCCCGATGATTTTTAGAATCGTCTTGGTGTCAGCTCACGGTTGGTTTGGGCAAGAGGGAGTGTTGGGACGTCCTGATACTGGCGGTCAGGTAGTTTACGTCCTTGACCAGGCAAAGAGCCTAGAGAAGCAGCTACAAGAAGATGTTCTGCTTGCGGGTTTAGAGAAATTGAATGTCGAGCCAAAGGTGATTATTCTCACCCGCTTGATTCCCAATAGTGATGGTACCCTTTGTAATCAACGGCTAGAAAAAGTCCTTGGTACCGAAAATGCCTGGATTTTGCGAGTTCCTTTACGGGAATTTAATCCCAACATGACTCAAAACTGGATTTCCCGGTTTGAGTTTTGGCCTTATCTAGAAACTTTTGCCATTGATTCAGAAAGAGAACTACGGGCAGAATTTCACGGCACACCTGACTTAATAGTTGGAAACTATACTGATGGAAATTTAGTAGCATTCTTGCTGGCGCGACGGCTGAAAGTTACCCAATGCAATGTTGCCCATGCTTTGGAAAAATCTAAATACTTGTTCAGTAACCTCTACTGGCAAGAATTAGAGGATAAATATCATTTTTCATTGCAATTCACAGCTGACTTGATTGCAATGAATGCTGCCAATTTTGTGATCAGTAGCACCTACCAAGAAATTGTGGGAACACCGGATAGTGTGGGACAGTACGAGTCTTATAAGTGCTTCACTATGCCCGAGTTGTATCATGTAACCAATGGCATTGAATTATTTAGTCCCAAATTTAATGTCGTACCGCCTGGAGTAAACGAAAATAATTACTTCCCCTACACCCGGACTAAAGACCGAGTAGAGAGCGATCGCCAACGCCTTGCAGAAACACTTTTTACTCTGGAAGACCCCACGCAAATCTTTGGCAAACTCGACGATCCTAACAAGCGCCCTCTCTTCTCAATGGCGCGTCTTGACCACATCAAAAACCTCACAGGTTTAGCTGAATGTTATGGTCAAAGTAAAGAATTACAAGAGCATTGTAATTTAATTTTGGTGGCGGGTAAATTGCGCGTCGAAGAATCAGGCGACAATGAAGAACGTGACGAAATTATCAAACTATACCAAATAATTGACGAGTACAATCTCCACGGCAAGATTCGTTGGCTGGGTGTGCGCCTGACTAAAACTGATTCTGGTGAAATTTACCGAGTCATTGCCGATCATCAGGGAATTTTTGTACAACCAGCTTTATTTGAAGCTTTTGGTTTGACAATTTTAGAGTCGATGATTTCAGGATTACCGACTTTTGCTACACAATTTGGTGGGCCACTGGAGATTATTCAAGATAAGGTTAATGGCTTTTTGATTAACCCAACAAACTTAGAGCAGACAGCCACAAAGATTGTCGATTTTATCACAAAATGCGAACAAAATCCTAACTACTGGAATGAAATTTCGCAGCGAGGAATTGACCGAGTTTACAGCACCTATACTTGGAAAATTCACACTAGTAAGCTGTTATCATTGGCACGGATTTATGGCTTCTGGAACTTTACCTCGAAGGAAAATCGGGAAGATTTGTTCCGTTATCTTGAGGCTTTGTTCTATTTAATTTACAAGCCAAGAGCGCAACAGTTATTAGAGCAGCATAAATACCGATAATAAGTTAGAAGGGATAAGCTGTTCCATATTTAACTCAATACGCTTGGATTAAGGATTTTTGATATGTAGAGACGTTGCAATGCAACGCCTTTACATACGCCTACGCCTATGTATAAGATATTGTCAACAAGTAAGATTTAATGCGAATATATTAGAAATTATTGATAAAATGTGCTGACCCTAGCTAGATGAGCTAAATCACAATTACTATTGAGGTCTATTTGTGAAATAAGTAGCCCAAAAGCTTAAAAATCAGGAAACCATTCCATGAGCGATCTGACCAGTGACAGCAAACTATCAAGAATTGTTTTGAAGGGCTTTAAGTCTATTGCTGAATGTGACCTTAAGCTTTTGAAACTAAACGTACTTATTGGATGTAATGGTGCAGGTAAATCTAACTTCATAGGTTTCTTTCGCATGGTTCAGCAGATGCTTGAGAGGAATCTGCAAGTTTTGGTAAGCCGCCAGGGTGGCCCCGATGCGATCTTGCATTTTGGCCGTAAAACAACTGAGCAACTAGAGATTGAACTTTATTTTGGAAACAATGGGTACTTCGCTACTCTTGAACCAACTCAAGACAACCGTCTGATGTTTTCCAAAGAGTCTTTTTGGTGGAACATGAGCGGTGAGCGTGAAATCGGTAGTGGTCATTTTGAGACTAATGCTTTACGGGGCAGTGGGACAAGAATTGATAAGTACATATTGCCCACCATGCGGCAGTGGCGGGTTTATCATTTTCATGACACAAGCGACAGCGCTTATGTCAAGCAACCACACAGGATTAATGATAATGTTTACTTGCGTTCTGATGCGCGTAATCTTGCAGCTTTCCTATATTTGTTAAGTGAAAATTATTCTGAATCTTATCGGCGAATTGTCAAAACAATTCGACTTGTTGCTCCTTTTTTTGGTGATTTCTATCTACGTCCTTCTCCACAAAACAATGAGGTGATCGAGTTAGAATGGGTCGAGCAGGGTCAGGATATTCCGTTTAAAGCTCATCTTATTTCAGATGGAACACTTCGTTTTATCTGCCTGGTCACTGTCTTTTTGCAACCTACTTCCCTTCAACCTGAAACCATTTTGGTTGATGAACCTGAGCTAGGTCTTCACCCGTATGCAATTACTGTTCTTGCATCGTTAATGCGTTCCGCCGCAAGAGAAAAACAAGTTATTGTTTCAACTCAGTCGGTTGAATTGCTCAATGAATTTAGCGTGGAAGATGTAATTGTTGTTGATCGGGATCATGGTAAATCATCACTCCGAAGATTGAATGAGGATGATTTACACGAATGGCTTGAAGACTACAGCTTAGGAGAACTGTGGAAGAAGAATATCCTTGGCGGGAGACCTTCACGATGATCCGAATACATGTTTTTGTAGAAGGACAGACGGAAGAAACTTTTGTAAAAGAAGTACTCTGTGAGCATCTTCAGCGAAAAGACATATACCTCAACCCCATTCTTGTGCGAACTAGCTCAATAAGTAAGGGCGGGGTAGTAAGTTATGCAAAGATTAAGCCGCAATTGAATCGTAAATGCCTTGAAGATGATTCGGCCTTCGTCACTACGATGTTTGATTTATATCGATTGCCAAATGATTTTCCAGGAAGCAGTTCTCTGCCTAGTACAAATGACCCATTTCAGAAAGCTGAATATCTTGAGCAGCAAATGAGCGCAGACATTAAACACCAAAATTTTCTCCCCAATCTACTGGTTCATGAGTTTGAGGGACTCCTGTACAGCAATCCGCAAGCTTTTCTCGCATGGTTTGATCAAAGTATAGTAGATAGCCTACAGGCAGAGCGTAACTTATTCCTTTCACCGGAACATATTAATGAAGGCGCAACAACAGCCCCATCCAAACGAATTATCAAATGTTGCCTTGGATATGAAAAGCCATTACATGGCTCTTTGATTGCAATGGATATTGGGTTGGATACAATACGTCAGCAGTGCCAGCATTTCAATCAATGGTTAACGCGTCTTGAAAACATCAGCGGCAGTAACGGTTGAAGAGAATATATTGCCCTCAAAAGATAGTATAAATGTACTTATATACTCCATATTCTAGAAAACTTTCAGCATTATTACCAATTGACAAAAATTATTTTTTATTAAATTTTCACAAATGAATCAGGAATTATGAATAACACGAAGTTTCATAACTCCTAACTCCTGTAGAAACGCGATTAATCGCGTCTCTACTCCTAACTAAATTGTCAACGCCTGCCAAGTTTGTTTACCAACTACTCCATCTGTTGCTAAATTCTGCTGATTTTGAAAGGCTTTGACAGCAGTCTCTGTCAATGCGCCGTAGATTCCATCCACTCTAACGGCATAACCATTAGATATTAACAACCGTTGTAAGGCTCTGACAGCAACACCAGAGCTACCGAAAGAAAGAGTCGGCATAGGTTGACTACTAAACTTTTGGAACTGTCCTGTAGCCTTTGTACGCACTTTATCTCTAGACTGAGAATACTTATTAGACTCACCTAAGTTAGAAGAACCTAGTCCGGGATTCTTTTTGCTGATTTTCTTAAGTATATGTTTTTTCTCTGGTGCGATCGCACAGGAAGAAGCCTGAGAAATCCAATCTGTCTGCATGAATTCAGGTGGTGTGGTTTGAGCAGTTATCTCTAACTGACTCTGTTTTGATTGGTTTACGTCATTCTCCATCTGAACTAATTGCTGCTGTGGCAAATTGGCTTCAGATGCTTGTCTTATTGTTAACACCCTCGTCATCATCAGACCAATTTCAGTCATTGTAATTCATTTTAACTAGAATTTAGATTACTATATGATAAAATTCCACAGTAGGACTGAACATCATGTCTGTGCAATTCTCTTACCTAATCTGTGTTAATTTTTGTAAAATTTTTAAATATTGAGAAAGAAGCACCTTAATAAAAAGTGCGTAGGCGTAGCCCCTCAGAGATATCGCTTAATACACTCAGTTGTGGATACTGAAATTTTTACCTTTTCTCATCTCGCCATAAAGCAATACCGCCTAACAAACCAGTGATATTGGGGATGAGTTTTACATTTAACGGTAGCTGTAAATTCACTCTCACAGCTTCACCGCCGCCAATGTAAAGGCAATCATAATTGAACAGATGTTCCAAGGATGCGATCGCTTTTTCTAAACGCTTGTTCCATCTTTTCTCACCAATTTTTTCTAACTCTGCACGCCCCAACTGTTGCTCGAAAGTCTCTCCTTTACGAAACGGGTGATGTCCCATTTCCATATTCGGCACTAGCTTACCATCTACAAATAAAGCCGAACCAAACCCCGTACCCAGAGTAATCACCAATTCCACACCTTTACCTGCGATCGCACCAAACCCCTGCATGTCTGCATCATTAATTACCCGTACAGGCTTGTTTAAATGTTTTAATAATGCTGTTTCCAAATCAAATCCAATCCAATCTGGATGTAGGTTTACCGCAGTTTCCGTGACTCCACACCGCACCACACCGGGAAAACCGACCGAAACGCGATGGAATTCACCTTGAGCGGCTGCTAAGACAACAATTGCATTAATTACAACCTCTGGTGTAGCAGGTTGGGGTGTATCTAAACGCGCTCTTTCTGTTACAGGATTCCCCGTAATATCCAAAACCATAGCCTTAACGCCACTACCGCCAATATCAACCGATAGGGTACGAATCGATCCATTTTCGTCAACCATTGAATTACATCCTTCTTACTGCTTGTTACCTAGTTATTATCCTCTGCTGCATCTTAATAATATCTAGATATTTGGAGAGTCTTTATATTGGTGGGGAGTGGGGAGTAGGGAGTAGGGAGGTAAGGGGAGAATAACTAATGCCTAATGACTAATAGATTTGCTAATGTAAGAATAATGGAAATAGTACTGGCGTAGCTGCTTAAAATCTATTGGGTAGCAAATTTCTATTAAAAGTAATATAAGAGAAAGAATTATGACAACATTTGAACCCAAGAGCCTTCGCTCTTATACCCAAGATGATGTTCAACAAATTCTGCAATTAGCGATCGCTCGTCAAGCTGACGACAAAGATACAGAATTTTCTTATGAGCAGATATTAGAAATTGCTGCTGAGTTAGAAATTTCACCTGATTCTTTAAAGTTAGCAGAACGCGATTGGGTAATACAACAGGGACAAGTCCAACAGCGAAGGGCTTTTGACGCTTACCGGATCAGAAGATTTCAGAAGCGGCTAGGGAATTATGCAATTTTCAATGGCTTTTTTATACTCCTAAATTTAATCACTGGTGGCGGAATTTCTTGGTCACTGTACATTTTACTATTCTGCGGATTGCCTGTAGGACTGGATGTCTGGAATACCTTTCAAATGAAAGGCGAAGAGTATGAAATGGCTTTCCAGAAGTGGAATCGTAAGCATGAGATTAAGAAAACCATCAGTACAGTTTTGAATAAGTGGTTTAAGGCATTACAGGCTTAATAGATTTGCTTGGCTTTAGCGTACCCCCACCCAGAAGCAGGCTACGCGCAGCATCTAGTAAACCAGATTGTCGTAAACATTGCTAATTGAACGCACCCCAACTAATTGCTTGCAATATAGTTGGGGATTCTTTCGCTAGGAAACCCTAAGATTTCTCAGCGTATCCAGAGTTACTGGCGTTCTCAGTGTGTCGTTGGAACTTTTGCCTACGAACACTCTAGAAAAGTGCTTATCTCCTACAATTAACGAGTACCAGTATCTAGCACCAATATTGTAAGAAGCAGAGAGATCAGCGTTGTACTGCTTATCATTTTTAAATACAGCCAAAGAGTAATTAATCTTACTCCTTCTAACCTTACCACTTCCATCAAAAGCGTAAGCACTGGTGTATTTAGGGTTAATAAAAATTATTTTACCTCCCAATTCATTCCATCTTTGTTGTGTCAACTCAACTATTTTACAGTGACACCAAAGATGGAATTTTTGCTTTTGCAGAGAACCCTTTCTACCTGCCTTAGCTTTCCATCCAGATAAATTCTCAAACACAATTACTTTAACATTGTGAGTTTTCGCAAACTCCACAATGTCTCTCATAACCTTACGAGATATTTCTAAATTGATGTTGGCTGACTTGCGGTAAAGTCCTTTGCAAAAACCAGTAGGTAGTTTTCGTTTTGTTAGATTAGCTGTTTGTGATGATTTCTTCCTAATCATCATTCTACGTTGATTTCTGCGGTCTATGTCTCTGGCAGGGTTAATGAACTTCCTTGCCTTTACAGTACCGTTTTTACCAACAATTGAGACTGTAGCAGCATTGTTAATGCCCATATCAACACTGCATACAAAATCAGAGTCTTCTGTATCAACCTTCTTAATTTGAACGGGCATAGAAAGTTGACTTTTGTTTTTGCTAACAACTAGAGCAGGTGATTGTATCTGATTACCATCAATTAGATGACGAGATCAACCATGCCTTTTGACTTGAATATTGTTAAGCCATACCCAATCAGTTCCACTCCACACTTTCATATCAACAGTTTGATAATTTAAACCATACTTTACCTGCTGACCTTTATATAAAGCAGGATAAGTTTTGCACGTTGCAGTTAGTCCAATACGGTTCGGTTAAAGGGCAAAGGGAAAAGGTATTGGTTTTCAATACATCCTTTACCCTTTACCCCTTACCCTTTCCCCAGACCACAAGGAAAGTGAAAAATGCTTATCCGAACCGTATTGATATACCTCTACTGTTAAAACCATTTGGCGTTTTTGCTCTTTATCCGCTACTAACTCCCAAACATCGGTTCTAACTTCCTGTATGGGTTTCTTTTTAGTTCTTGCTTTACTCATTGGCTTTGTCTCGACCTTGACAAAGATATACTACCAAGCTCCTGTTTAATTGTCAATATAGTTATTGAATTAGTTATGGATAATGATATCAAGCTAAAAACCCGTTCTAACAGTGCTTTTAGACTCATCTATCATTTAGTTCTGGTAACTAAATTCCGTCGCAAATCTTTAACGGCGGAAATACTCACCAGGATGAAATCAATCATCAATGAATTACTGTTTAAATGGGAATGTGAGTTAATTGAGTTTGGTGGAGAAGCAGATCATCTGCATCTGTTGATTGAGACTCATCCCAGTGTTGACTTATCTAAATTAGTAAATAATATAAAAACTGTAACTTCTCGGAAGTTACGCTCTGAATTTTCTCAACATCTAAAAAAGTTTTATTGGGCAGAAAAACCTCAGTTTTGGTCTGGTTCTTATGCGTTAATTAGTGTTGGCGCACAAGCACCACTGGATAAACTTATAGAATATGTCCAGAACCAAGAGAAACCAGAATGAATCGTTGCGGGAGCATTTTATACTGGTTTCCCTAACCCTACCTAAAACGAAGTTTAGGTAGGGACTGCGCTCAACATTTTTGTTCAAAAAAATACCCCGCAGGAGAATTCGGGGTAATATTTACCGCAATATTGGTTCTGTAATACCACTGGAGTAAATCTAAATAAGGCTATCAAACAGTTATTAATGAGGTACTACTAGAGCGAATTAACTGATATAGGACTAATGTTTGATTTCTGAAAAAGCTCGGTACAGATCGAAAAGCCTAATTCCCTATTCCCTACTCCCTACTCCCTACTCCCCGCCCACATAAATAATTTCAAAAATCAAATACGATTCCTATATGCGATCGCCGTCGTAGTTAACAGCGATCGCTTGCTCACCGGAACTCATTTTGTAACCAAGGTATTTATTTAAGTTTTTCGTGAGCAGCTAAAATAATTTTTTCGGTTTCTTCCCAGCCAATACATTTATCAGTTACAGAAATCCCATATTTTAATTCTTCTTTACCAGTAATTGGTTGACTACCCTCATGCAAATGCGATTCCAGCATCATGCCAACTATTGATGTATTACCATCTACTATTTGCTGAATAATATTTTCTAAGACAGCGCCTTGTAATTTGTAATCTTTATTGGTATTGCCGTGGCTACAGTCAATAACAATCCTCGGTGGTAAATCTGCCTGTTTTAATTTCTCTTCTACCAGTTTGACATTTGCTGGATCAAAGTTAGGTTGACTACCACCCCTTAAAATTACGTGACCGTAGCCATTACCTTTAGTTTGAAAGACGCTAACCTGTCCGTTTTGATTAATTCCGATAAAATTATGCGGGTTTCTAGCTGATTGTAAGGCATTCAAAGCTACTTGAATATTCCCGTCAGTACCGTTTTTAAAACCCACAGGCATGGAAAGTCCGCTTGCCATTTCGCGGTGAGTTTGTGATTCGGTTGTGCGTGCCCCAATGGCAGACCACGTAATTAGTTCACTAATATATTGAGGTATGATTGGATCTAGTGCCTCTGTACCAGCAGGTAATCCCAATTCTGTAATTTTTAATAATAGTTCCCGTGCAATTAATAATCCATTTTCTACATGGAAAGAATCATCCATATCTGGATCATTAATTAACCCTTTCCAGCCTACGGTTGTTCTTGGTTTTTCAAAGTACACTCGCATAATTAGTAGCAGCTTATCCTGCACTCGCTCGGCCAATCTTTTCAATCTCTCAGAATATTCGAGTGCTGCTTTTGGGTCGTGGATTGAGCATGGCCCAACTACGATAAATTTTCTCCGATCCTGAAAATCTAGGATCTGTTCTATTTCTTGCCTATATGCTAAAACTCTTTGCTCGGCTAATTGTGTTAAAGGTAATTTTGATTTGATTTCATTGGGAGTTAATAAAATGCGATCGTTCTCAATGTTAGCATTGTCGATATTACTATTAAATAATTTGTTGTGCATGGGGATGCTCTGGCAATTTTATATACGCACTTCAAATCAAGAGTGTAACACAAACCCATGAAATTTTAAAATGACTTATTTTTTGCTTGACAAATTTATCACTAAATTGTATGTAAATAAGGTAATAACTGAAAAAGGGGAAATATTTCCCCCTTTTTTTTACTATTGGGCTATCTGCTCAGTAGTAGTCTATATACGAATCCGGTTTGATTTTTGAAAATATACGTAGGATGTGTTAGCACAGAGAGTACGGCATCAAACCTGTGATAGTAGTGCGTTACGAACTCCGTTCTAACACACTCTACAATACCTAATTTCGTTCAAAAATCAAATAGTAATCCTATATAATTACTGCCATACAAAGACTTTGGCTTCGTATGGGCCCAAGTCAGTTATGATGCCATCGTCACCAGCTTCGACATCATAATTGCCTGTCCACTCATGCCATGTACCAGGGCTAGGAAAGTTAGGAACATGATAGTCAGCTAGGAAATTTTCAGAGAAATTTGCAATTACGACTACACGAGAACCTTCATCATTCCAACGAGTATAAGCTAATACTTTAGCCTCTGGATTTTCGTGGATAAAATCAATATTTTCTGTGTAAAGAGCATGACTGCTTTTACGTAGGTTGGTTAAGCCTTTGTATGATTCAAATAAACTACGATTTAAATCATTACCTAACAGCGTCCAATCGATTTTCGATGATTCGGGTTGTTTAGGTTTGTACTCCCCAAATTCTTCTCCCATCCAAATTAAAGGTACGCCAACAGCAGTCATTAGGATGGCTACTCCTAATTTAACCCGCCTAAAAGCTTCTTCGTCAAAAATCTCACGGTTTCCTAATTCAACCATGACATGGTTATGGTCGTGGTTCGTGAGGTAATTTACTACATTGGTGGCACCTAAGAAGCCTTGGCGCTTGCAGTCAATGACATCTTTGAGACGCTCTAAATCAAATGTATCACCGCAGATATGTTCTAGAATGCAGTGATAAAAACTGTCATGCCAGCAACCATCCATTGGCCCATCTACATTGGTAATGCTGGTAGTTTCAGGAATATGTTCGGCAACGTTATAAAAAGGCTTCATGCTAGCAGTTTTTTTGGCTTCCTGAACAATCCAGTGCATGAAATCGTAGTTAGCAATTTGCCGCGCCGCATCATAGCGAATCCCATCAATATGATATTCTGATATCCAAAAACGGATTGTTTCACCAATAAATTTCCACGCTGGTTTAATATCTAATTTTTCGTCATAATGTTCATAATTAAACTCAGGGCCCCAGTTATTATCAGGGTCACGGGGTTCATGATGATACCAATAATCGTGGTCAATTTGTGTTAAGGGAGCAGATGCTTCTGAGTGGTTATAAATACCGTCCAGAATTACACGAATACCTTTACCATGACACTCATCAATCAAATTTTTTAACTCAGCAGTAGAACCATAACTAGATTCTGTTGCAAAGAAGTGCCTGGGGTTATAACCCCAACTATAATCACCAGGATATTCTTTAAGTGGCATCAACTCAATAGCGTTGATTCCTAGTTCGCATAAATAATCTAACTTTTCAATGACGTGTTTGTACTTACCTCGTGCATAAGGGTCATCCTCACCACCAGAAAAGTCACCAACATGCAATTCATAAATTACTAATTCGTGGTCAGCAGGTAAAGGTTTATCATCATGTTGCCAAATATAGGTATCGGTAATCCTTTCGCCATCTTTGACCCGGATAACGCCATCATCTTTTCCACTCTGTTCATCTACATCAGTTACCTCAGGATCTGTAACATCAACCCATTGTTCTGGTTCAAAAAACCATGAATTTGACTGGACACGGAATTTATATTTATAAACGCCGTCTTCTAGTTCAACGCTTGTACGAAAATAACCATCATCACCTTTCTCCATTGGAATTTCTTGCCAATCAGAAAAAGAACCAATTAATGCAGCTCCTTTGTTATAAGGTGCAAATAAACTAAATTCAATTGGCTTTGCCATAGAAATGTTTGTAATATCAAGGGTTGATAGAAGTATTTTCGGATACTTAATTGAATTTACAAATCGCTCTAAAGAAATAATTCTATAACTAGTGCTTCTATCTTGAGGATGAATTTATAAAAATTTTATAAAAATAGTTACTTGTTAGCTATTTTTGACTGTTTTTAGAATTTGTTTTTTAAATAATATTCAGAATATATTTAGTACACTCGCTGCCTATAATACTAAATTTTAAAGGTGTTTATGAAGTTATTAATTAGCAAATATTAAGTAAAACTAAAATGGTTATTGCTAAATACCTGCTGTATAAGATTACTCAATTTTGCCGTTAGTTTGTTGCAGATAACTTAATAACCAACCTGCGGCTGTCGCCCTGCGAGTTTGCCGAGGCCCAAATTCCCCAATTTTGTAACCTTTGAAACCCAGCTTTTCTTTGAGCAGTTGTTTATTTTCAACAGTAATTGAACGAGTCAACTTGACTGTTGCGGGGCGAGATTCAATAAAATTTGGTGGTTGGGGGTAATCATCTTGCCATTCTGGTGCAACTAGGCTAGTGTCCCATTGTGCAGTTGAGGAATCATAGCGATAGCCTAAATAATGCCATAGCAACTCGTTGACTGTGGCATCATCAAGTTTTTCCTCAAGAATTGCCCAAATTGTTTCTGTATTGAGTGGTGGCAAGTTAGACATAAGCAAGCAATTCAAAATTCCAAGTTTAGAAACTAACTACTGATTAATTAAATTCACTACAGTTAGTAGGTGTTGAAAAATACTTTATCACTACTCTGTGACACTTCCAAAAGATAGACAAATTACTAAAGTGACTCTGAATCAGGAGATTCGCTAACTCAGCAGGAAAATTATGGGAATAGGGGAATAGTCGGTGGCAAGTACAAACATCGCGGTGATGATGACGAAGACCAGGATTAATTTCGTTAGTTGGAGTTAAAAACAGCTTGTGTATACACAAACTAGGTAGACTGGAAATCGTAAAGATTATACCAGTCTATGCAGAATTCTACAGCACTGCCAAAGATCATCCGCGCCCATGTATTCATTTCTGGCCGAGTCCAAGGAGTTGGCTATCGGTATTCCACTGTAGATACAGCTAGGCAGTTGGGATTAACCGGCTGGGTGCGAAATCTCCCTGATAATCGAGTAGAGGCAGTCTTTGAAGGAGCGCAAGATATTGTAGATAACATGGTTCGCTGGTGTCACTCTGGGCCACCTGCTGCTGTAGTTCAAGATGTTGTGGTTGAGTATGAAGAACCGGAAGGGTTACGGGGATTTGAAGTTAAACGGGTTGATTAAACCAATTCGCAATTCGCAATTCGCAATTACGTTTTGTGACGGGGATTTAGACCCCGACACAAAACGTGCTGCCTATCTTGCTGGGGACTTAAACCCCCAAAGTTCGTTAATCATTGGTCTGCCTATGGCAACTCCTTCAAGTGTACGCGCAAAATTCCTTGAATGACTTGTTGTACAGCTTCTTTACTCAAACTGCCATCTACCCGCACAATTCTTGAGGGATAGGATGCTGCTAACTCTGCGTATCCTTGCTGAACGCGCCGATGAAAAGCGATTGTTTCTTGTTCAATGCGGTCTAACCCTATTCCATCTCCTCGTTTACGGGCTAGTCCTACTTCGACATCGACATCTAGCCAAATAGTTAAGTCACTCTCTAAACCAGCAGTGGCAATATGATTAAGCTGATTGATTAAACTCATGTTAAGACCGCGACCATATCCTTGGTAGGCAATGGTAGAGTCAGTGTAGCGATCGCATAAAATATATTTCCCTGCTTGCAGTTGCGGTTTAAGTTCTTGTTCAACGTGTTGCGATCGGTCAGCAGCATACAACAAAAGTTCTGTCACTTGTGCAACTGGTTTATCCTCCGTCTTCTCTAATAGCAAGCGGCGAAGATGTAAGCCTAACTCTGTTCCACCGGGTTCACGAGTAACCACCACAGAAACACCCAGACTTTCCAACCACTTAGAACAAAGCTGCATTTGGCTGGTTTTACCACAGCCTTCTACCCCTTCAAATACAATTAATTTGCCATTCATACTTTTTATGTTTACTACTTTAAAAATAACTTTTGGATATAAGGCAATACGCTTGGGTTAGCGCCAAAAACCTTTCAGGACTTACGCAAAAACTCTCTGAAACTCTTATTCCTTTGTGTCCTTTGCGCCCTACCCTGCGGGAAGCCGCTTCGCGTCTATGTGGTTCGTTTTTTCTTAATAGGACTTACGCAAAAATTGCTAAAAAGCTTAATTTCTCGAACCGCCAAGACGCCAAGAGCGCCGAGAATTCGTAGAGTGTGCGTAAGTCCTATTAATTTGGATAAGTCTTGTCCATAACTGAACCGTATTGCACCCTAACCACTGCTTGAATTCAATAAACGACTACCCGAATTCAATAAACGACTACCCGAATTCAATAAACGACTACCCGAATTCAATAAACGAGCACCCGAATTCAATAAACGAGTACCCGAATTCAATAAACGAGTACCCGAATTCAATAAACGAGTACCCGAATTCAATAAACGACCGCCCGAATTCAATAACCATCACTGCGATTAAGTAGGTAATCTTTGGGATTTAAGAAGAAATTCGACTTGTGTGTACACGGTAGGTTTTTAAGGGGGGTTAGGGGGGATCTAAAATCTAGGTGGTACACCGAAAAATTATGAGATGCTTATCACAATAGGCTTTTACGTTAAGTTGACACCAATGACATCTGTGCGCCCCTACTCTCTGTTCAGAAAATTTAAGAGATGGGAACTCTAGCTAATAAGCTTAATTACAGTATCGCACCCAGCACTGCCAATCATGTCCCATCCTGCTCATGCTACTTTGGGCCAATCCTCTTACCCTCACTTGACTAGAAGCCTGAGTGCTGTTGAAAGTTGGGGCTTTGGCTTGACAGCTCATATTTCCTGGACAGCATTGGTTCCAGCAATTCATGCTGCTCTCGGTTCCCAAGCTATTTTTGTCTGGATACCTGCGGTGATTTTCGGAATGCTGCTCAATTATCAGGTAAAACGCTTGGGTATGCATTTTATGAATGTGGCTGGAGGAACACCTAATTATGCTACCAAGCTGCTGCAAAACTACCCACAATTAGCTTGCTATGCCGCAATTGGATACCTCCTTAACTGGGTTTCCTACTTAGCAGTTAATACCATCGTACTCAGAGATTTAATTCAGGTGAATATGCAGGCGCTGGGTATTGCCTGCCCAGAAATATTGCTGGATATTGGCTTTACACTGTTGCCGTTTATCGTGGCGTTTAGTGGGACTCGCGCCCTAAGTATTTTACATTTGTTTTTTATAATTCCAGCCTTTGGACTGCTAATAATATTTTGTGTAGAGGGTCTTGGCTGGTTAACGTTCTCTAGTGATAGTCCTGGGTTTTTTCCTAGCAATTGGTCATTTTTGAGCTTTGTAGATTGGGCAAAGTGGTTCTTTTTCGTCACTTATGCCACCTACAGTTGTGAAACAGCTTCTTCTTTTGTCGCCGATAGTCGCCAACCCACTCAGACGCTGCGCTTTCTAGATGTTGCGGCTTGGATGATGCCACCTATTTTTTTAGGGGGTCTTGGGTAATGATGCGGTTAGCAACAGATTCAAGCCTCAAAGACAATGCTTTTCTGAATCTTGTGGCGGCTTCTCAGCCCTTCTGGGGAAAATCAGCCGCTATAAGTGTTTCCTTTTTGCTGGTGGCTGCAAGTCTTTTAGGTTCGGCAACGGTCGTTTCTAATTGCCCGCGAATTTTGTATCAGTTGGCGTTAGACAAACACATTTCATCAGTATTTTCCGTTGTATCACGCCGGGGTGTGTTTGTCCCAGCATTGACATTGACACTGGTGCTATGCCTAATCTATCTAATTTGGGGAGATGTGGCGCGAATCGTAGCCATTGGTAATGTTGGCTGGTTTGTCTCCTTTATGTTATTGCATTTGGGGCTTTGGTTGCGGCGCGATCGCCCGGAAGTTTTGTTTCCTCGCATATCTTTGGCCATTCTGCTGTTAGAAGTTGTGGTGCTAGTGGTGGGCGGACTTGCCTGGGGTTGGCTCAACTTGCTAATTGGGCTATTATTTCCCATTGGTGTTATGGGAATTGATGCAGTGATTCGCCGTGTGAATTTTCCTCCATTCCATGCCAATTGGTGGATGCGGCGATATAAATCGCGCCCTGTAGTATTTATCAAAGACTCAGTAGTTCTCCAAGTGAGCATCCTGATATTTTTACTGTGCAGCGCAGTAGGAGTTGGCTGGTTATTCGGTGTCAAATTTAACAAAGTTGCAACTGCGGGGGGTGAAAATCTATTTGTGGTGCTGCTGATGACGGTGGCATTTGTGGGAGTAGCGATCGCTTGTTGGACAAGTTTACCGCAAGTGGTGGCGATCGCAGAAGCACGAGAAGCTGCCGAACACCTGTTTACTGTTGCCCAGGATGGTATTTTAGTTGTGAATGATCAAGGTATTATCCAGCAAGCTAATCCAGCAACTGAATCTTTCTTTGGTATCAAGCCATCTGAGTTGCAGGGAAATCACCTTAACAAATGGCTACCTGCATTAGTCTACTATCCAGAAGAGTGGACAAAGCGCAGCGAACAAACCCTACTTCACAATGGAAAAAACAAAATCCTAGAAATTTCCATCTCAGACCGACCCCATCAGGATTTTCAGGAGTATGTTGTCATTCTCCACGATATCACCCAACGCAAACAAGCAGAGCAGATATTGCGCTACTCAGAAGCACAATTGCGTCAAGAAGCAAAGCAGCTAGCATCTCAACTGGTGCAGAGTGAAAAAATGTCCAGTTTGGGGCAGTTGGTAGCAGGTGTAGCGCACGAAATCAACAACCCAGTTAACTTTATCTATGGCAATATAAACTATGCCAATCAATATATCCAAGATTTATTGGGACTGCTGCAATTATACCAACAAAACTATCCTAATCCAGTAACGGAAATTCAAGAAGAAACAGAAGCGATCGACTTAGATTTTCTGATGGCAGACTTGCCAAACTTACTAGCTTCTATGAAAGTTGGCGCTGAAAGAATTACAGAAATCGTCCTATCTCTACGAAACTTTTCTCGCTTAGATGAAGCAGAAATGAAAGCTGTGAATATCCATGAGGGTATCGATAGTACATTGCTGATTCTGGAACATCGCCTCAAGCCTAAATCTAACTATCTACCAATTGAAGTTATCAAAGAGTACGGCGATCTGCCATTAGTAGAATGTTATGCTGGACAACTGAATCAGGTATTTATGAATCTTCTAGCAAATGCGATCGATGCTTTAGAAGAGGGACTGGGGAATGGTGAGTGGGGAGTAGGGGAAAAAGTGCTTCCTGCTCCCCAGATACGCATTTATACTAAACTCACTAGCGAAAATCAGGTAGTTATTCGCATTGCTGATAATGGCACAGGCATTCCAGAAAAGGTACAAGAACACTTATTTGAACCATTCTTTACTACTAAACCAGTTGGTAAAGGTACTGGGTTAGGTTTATCTATTAGTTACCAGATTATCACTCAAAAACATCGGGGAACATTACAATGTATTTCTGCTCCTGGACAAGGTACAGAATTTGTAATTGTAATTCCACTAAACCAACAAGCTATCTAATTGTCAACATAAATAGAAATTAGTTCGACACCCATAGGATCACCTAAGTTAGGAATTAGACTATCATTTTGAAAAAAGGATGATAGATAATTATGGTATGTCAAAACTGTCAACAGGTTATAGAACAGCTAAATATTAATATTGACCTTTTCTTTGAGAAATTAGAGACAGCTTCAAATAGAAGACAAATCAGTGAAATTGACAAAGAAATTATTTGTCAATCTTTATTAGGACACTCTCGACAACATATAGCTGAAATGTAGAAAAATATTCCACACCTGAAGTAGAAAGACTTCATAACCCATTGTTATGCTACCTGTATAGCGTTGAGGAAACAGAATTATGTTAAAAGTTTTTGCCGATCGCGGTGGTACATTCACAGATATTGTTGCTGTTACTAATAATCAGGCAATTATAGACAGACTCTCAAGACATCCTGAACGTTTTTTAATTGTGACTCTGCCTAATCAGCAATGGATTATAGTCTACAAACTGCTTTCAGACAATCCCGAACAATATCAAGATGCAGCCATCCAAGGAATTCGAGATATCATGGGTATTGCTAGCAACGAATCCATTCCTACTGAAGCGATAGAAGTAGTAAAAATGGGGACAACGGTAGCAACAAACGCGCTCTTAGAAAGGAAAGGCGATCGCGTCGTTCTTTTCATCACTAAAGGTTTTAAAGATGCACTACGAATTGGCTACCAAAACCGTCCTAACATCTTTGCCTGTCATATCGTTTTACCAACCATGCTATATGAGCAGGTAATTGAGATTGATGAACGTTATGATGCTCATGGAAATGAATTAATTCCTGTAAATATTCAACAAGTCAAAAATGAATTACAAGTAGTTTACAACATAGGAATTCGGAGTTGTGCGATTGTTTTTATGCACAGCGATCGCTATCCCAAACACGAACAAGAAATAGCCAAAATCGCCCAAGAAATCGGCTTTACACAAATATCTGTATCTCATCAAGTTAGTCCGTTAATGAAATTAGTCAGTCGAGGAGATACAACAGTAGTTGATGCTTATTTAACTCCAATTTTACGTCGCTATGTCAACCAAGTAGCGAGTCAGTTACCTGGAGTAAAATTAATGTTTATGAAATCTGACGGTGGTTTAGTCGCAGCTGAACAATTTCAAGGCAAAGATAGTATTTTAAGTGGCCCGGCTGGTGGTATTGTCGGTGCAGTACAAACTAGTAAAAGAGCAGGTTTTGAGTTAGTTATTACCTTTGATATGGGAGGGACAAGTACAGATGTCGCCCACTTTAAAGGAGAGTATGAACGACAATTAGATTCAGAAATTGCTGGGGCGCGGATGCGAGTTCCCGTATTAGCAATTAATACCATTGCGGCTGGAGGCGGTTCAATTCTCTTTTTTGATGGTTCTAGTTATCGTGTCGGCCCTAAATCTGCTGGTTCAAATCCTGGCCCTGCTTGTTACCGACGCGGGGGGCCATTAGCGGTTACTGATGCTAATGTGATGTTAGGCAAAATCCACCCGCAATATTTTCCGTCGGTTTTTGGAATTGATGGAAATTTACCTTTAGATAAAGATACTGTAATTCAGCAATTTACACAATTAGCCCAAGATATTCAAGCCGCTACATTAAATCATTCTACTCCCGAACAAGTAGCTGCTGGATTTATTGCGATCGCAGTGGAAAATATGGCGAACGCAATTAAAAAAATCAGTCTACAACGGGGTTATGATGTCAGTCAATATGTGCTTTGTTGTTTTGGCGGTGCAGGCGGACAAGTTGCTTGTTTAATTGCCGATACCTTGGGAATGAAAAAAATATTTCTTCACCCTTATGCTGGTGTTCTCTCTGCTTATGGAATGGGATTAGCTGATGTCCGGGCAATTAGAGAAACAGGAGTAGAACAGCCTTTAACCCAAGCATTAATTCCTAAATTACACCAGTTAATGGAATATTTAGAAACTCAAGCTAGAAGTGAAATAAATGAAGTTAATCCTCAAACAGAAATAGTTCAGAAAGTCAACTTAAAATATGAAGGAACTAACTCTACTTTAACCGTTAACTTTGCCGATGATGTGGTATTGATGCAGCAAAAATTTGAGGATGAACATAAATCCCGCTATGGTTTTATTCAATTAGATAAAACTTTAATTGTCGAATCAGCCTCAGTAGAAGTAATTCAGAAAATGGAGACTCCTGAAGAACCTTTAATTACTCGTACACGCTCTATAGTTGAAGCTCCCAAAGCCGTTGAGATAGTAAGGATGTTTACTGCTGATAGATGGTATGATACGCCTGTTTATCGACGAGAAGATTTACAACCAGAAGAGAGTATTAATGGGCCTGCGATCGTTGTTGAAAAAATTAGCACAATTGTAGTGGAACCTAATTGGCAAGCAAGATTAAGCGAACGTAATCATTTAATTTTACAGCGTCTATAAACTGCTTATACAGCAAGTATTTGTGGTGTCCAGGTTAAAAAATAGCGATTACCTTTCTGCTCCGTAACTTTTGCACCTACCCTATCATAAAAACTAAGTCCGCGACTGTTGCGAATATCAGTATTCCAAGCAAGATGGGTACAGTCATTGTCCTTTGCTACTTGAGCTAAATAACTCATTAACGCGGCTCCTGCTCCCTGACTTCTCATATCTTTGTCCACATACAAATCATCAAGCCAAATACTCGGTTGCCCTACAAAAGATGAATATCTGAATCCATATAAAGCAAACCCAACCACACACTTTGAGGTTTCTGCAAATAAAACGTAAGAGAAAGGGACTGTTCCAAAAATTGTTTTACGTATTTTCTCCTCAGTAACTTGAAGTACACCAGAATAAGCACCAATGTTTCTATCAAATTCAGACTTTTTTTTGATAAAGGAAAAAATTAGTAATATGTCATCAGGTGTAGCAGGCCGAATTTTCATTTAACTACTTTTAATCACTTTAGTAGATAATTTTAGCAAAGAATAGGAATCAAACATGTACACAACAACGCAACCAGATCCCGTCCGCTTAGAAATCTTCAAAAATCTCTATCAATTTATCGCCGAACAAATGGGAATTGTTCTCCAAAATACAGCAGCATCTGTAAATATCAAAGAAAGGCTAGATTTCTCCTGCGCTATTTTTGACTCATCTGGATTATTAGTTGCTAATGCCCCCCACATTCCTGTACATTTAGGCTCAATGAGCGAAAGTGTCCGCAGTTTAATTAACGAAAAACGTGACACCCTAAAACCAGGAAATGTCTATTTATCTAATAACCCTTATAACGGTGGAACCCACCTCCCTGACGTAACTGCAATTACCCCTGTTTTTATAGAAAATAGTGATAATAATCCATTCCCCATGCCCAATGCCCAATGCCCAATTCCCCTATTTTTTGTTGCTTCTCGTGGACACCAAGCAGATATCGGTGGAATTACTCCCGGTTCAATGCCTCCCCACAGTACGACAGTAGAAGAGGAAGGACTTATTTTTGATAATTTTCTCTTGGTTGAAGAGGGAAATTTTCGAGAAACCGCAGTAAGACAGTACCTTTCAAATCATACTTATCCTGCTCGTAACCCTAACCAAAATATCGCTGATTTTAAAGCACAAATTGCCGCAAATGAACGGGGAGTACAAGAACTTTGTAAAATGGTTTCCCAATACGGGGTTGATACTGTTCAAGCTTACATGAACTTTGTGCAAGCTAATGCTGAGGAGTCGGTAAGAAAGGCGATCAATCTTCTCAAGGATGGCTCATTTGTTTATGAAATGGATAATGGGGCACGAATTCAAGTTAAAGTGACGATTTACCCAGAAACTCGTAGTGCTACCATTGATTTTACTGGAACTTCTCGGCAACTAAAAAGTAATTTTAATGCTCCTAAAGCTGTAACTCAAGCCGCAGTTTTATATGTCTTTCGGACTTTGGTTGATGATAATATTCCTCTGAATGCCGGGTGTCTTAACCCTCTAGAAATTATTATTCCGGTTGGCTGTATGCTGAATCCAACTTATCCAGCAGCAGTAGTAGCGGGTAATGTCGAAACTTCTCAAACTATTGTCGATGCTTTATATGGCGCTTTAGGTGTCATGGCTGCTTCTCAAGGAACGATGAATAATTTTACTTTTGGTAATGAGCAATATCAATATTATGAAACTATCTGCGGCGGCTCTGGAGCAGGAATTGATTTTGATGGAACTGATGGTATTCATTCTCACATGACTAACTCCCGTTTAACCGATCCAGAAGTTTTAGAAACCCGTTATCCTGTACTTTTAGAAAGCTTTAGTCTTCGTCATGATAGCGGTGGTAAAGGGCAATATTCTGGTGGTAATGGAGTTGTCCGCCGCATCCGTTTTTTAGAACCCATGACAGCTAATATTCTCTCTGGACATCGGGTTGTCCCTCCCTTTGGATTAAATGGTGGGGAAGCTGGGGTTATCGGACGCAACTGGGTACAACGTGAAAATGGAATTGAAGAGAATTTAGACAGCACAGCAACAGTAGAGATGGAACCTGGGGATGTTTTTGTGATAGAAACTCCTGGCGGAGGCGGATTTGGTAAAGTCTCCTAGTACCAGTAATTTCCTGAATTAAAAGTTTCTAAATGTCATCGCCTGTTCTGAACTATCTATGTCTCACATTTATTGTCAAAATATTTTATTTGTAATAACACTTATCAATCCAAACTCGCATTTCTTCTTCAGAACCAAAACAGGCAGAACGTCCTGTCATTGGATCGTAGGCACGCCAATAAGAAATTTGACCGCGCCAGTCTGATTCCTGCCATACTTGGAGGTCAGAGGCACTAGCCATCCAGATGGTAAAATGTTGCCAATATTTTCGTAAATTTGACAGTAAATTAAACTTATTCATAGTGAAAGCACCTAACAAATAGTGAACTATTACTTTTACTTTCACCTAAGAATTTTCAACTGAGAAGGTACAGTTTTAATAGATTTGATCTAGTACAGTTAAGCGCCATCCCAACTGGTATAGTAAAAAATCTCTCAACTGTACTAGGTGAACTTGGCAAAAATAGTTTATATTGCCAGTATTGATGATTTTTTAGTCATTGACGAGTGCGCCAAAATGAAAATTTTGTTAGAACGACAGTCACACAAACCGATTTATTTACAGATCCGCGATGCCTACGGCGAGCTACGCTAACGCATTAGTCATCTGATTAAATCTGGCGCACTCAAAAGTGGCGATCGCCTCCCTTCTATCCGCTCTCTGGCAGAAAGTTTACAAGTTAACAAACTCACGATTATTGAAGCATATAACGTTTTAGAAGCAGATGGTATTGTTTCTGCTCGTCAAGGTTCAGGATATTTTGTCAGCAGCGTTTCTCCTAAAAGCACCAACTTAGAATCTAAATTCGCTCCAGCCCAAAATGTCATAATTACAAAACCAGGAAAGTGTTCTTTTTATGAAATGTATACTCCACTGGTGCAAGCACAAACACAGCCAGGAATGATTAATTTTGGCTACGGTTATCCTCGTCCACCAAAGGATATTAACCTGATTGCTAGACGAGCATTAAGGCAAGATGACGCTGATATTTTCTTTTCTCATGAGATGCCTCAAGGACAGCTAACTCTGTGCAGACAAATTGCTCAGATGTTAGTGCATCAAGGATTGGAGGTTTTTCCAGAGGATTTAATTATTACTAATGGCTCTCAGCAAGGGTTGTCATTAGCTATGAATTATTATGTACAACCTGGTGATTGGGTGATTGTCGAAGCTCCCACCTATTATGGTGCAATTTCAATCTTAGAAAACTTAGGAGCTAAGATTATTGGCATTCCCATGACTGCGGAGGGAATGAATTTAGATTTATTAAAGCAATATCTACACAGCCATCATCCGAAATTAATTTATACGATTAGTACCTTTCACAATCCAACTGGATTGACGACAACACAAGCTCATCGTCAGCAATTATTAGCATTAGCTGAAAAATATGAGTGTCCTATTTTAGAAGATAATGCTTATGAAGGCATAAATTTTGATGCTGTGCCAGCACCAATTAAAGCTTTAGATAAAAATAATTTAGTGACTTATTTAAGCACTTTTTCTAAAACTTTAATGCCTGGTTTACGAGTGGGCTATATGGTAGTTACAGGTAAGCATTATCAAGCAATTATTGAGCGGAAGTTGCTCCATGATTTGCACACATCCAGTATTTCGCAAACAATAGTTAGCGAATATCTCGCTTCAGGACATTACCGCCGTCACCTCAGCCGACTTCGCACAGATAATCTGCAAAGTCGTAATACCATGTTGCAAGCTTTAGAGCGTTATTTTCCTGAAGAGATCCGGTGGACAGTTCCCACGGGTGGGTTATTTCTCTGGGTACAGTTACCAGATGATATTCCGATTGGGACAATTCGTAAAGAAGCCTTTGCACAAAATGTCTACCTGGCGTGCGGTTCGGCATTTTTCCCCGATAAGCAGGGTTATCCAGCGATGCGTCTGACTTTCTGTATGCCGCCAGAGGAGATTGAGCAAGGTATTTCGATTGTGGGTAAGTTGCTGAAAAAGTATATTTCCAGAGGATGCGTAAATACAGAGCGGCTTGTCGTTAAACATCGCATATCTAATTATCAACCGCTTGTTCAGAGTTTGTAGGTTAGCACAGATGTCCTAATCTACTTGGCGCTGAAGGTGATTTGCACAATGCGTCACATCTTGGCAATTATAAATCACCGCTCTACATTTGTTTTTGTAGCAGTGAATGCGATGCGTTAAGGTTTTTTCTCTATAATTCAACCTCTGAACCTTATCACTCAAGCTCAGAACTCGGAAGGCCGAGCTTTTATCTCGGAAGTTCAAGCTCAGAACTCGGAAGGCCGAGCTTTTATCTCGGAAGTTCAAGTTCAGAACTCGGAAGGCCGAGCTTTTATCTCGGAAGTTCAAGCTCAGAACTCGGAAGGCCGAGCTTTTATCTCGGAAGTTCAAGCTCAGAACTCGGAAGGCCGAGCTTTTATCTCGGAAGTTCAAGCTCAGAACTCGAAACGCCAAACTTTTTTCTAAATCTGTCGAGTTAGGAGGCTGGGAAATCTAAACTTTGCACAAAAGATAGGACTTACGCACACTCTACGAATTCTCGGCGCTCTTGGCGTCTTGGCGGTTCGAGAAATTAAGCTTTTTAGCAATTTTTGCGTAAGTCCTAAAAAGAGATTAGTATTTCATTCAATGCATCCATGTCAATTAAAAATGCATCATGCCCGTGGGTTGACTTCAGCCAAGCCAGTTGAGCATTAGGGATTAAATTTGCCAATTCTTGTTGTTCTACTGGAGGATAGAGGATATCAGAATCAATGGCGACAACTAAAGTCGGTTGCTGGATGCTTCGCAGAACAGATTCATAACCTGATAAATTAGGAACTGTGCGATCGCGTGCAACATCATGGCGATCCATTACATGAGTGAGGGTAATGTAAGTGTTCGCATCAAATCGTTCTGTCAGCTTTTGACCTTGATGCTGTAAGTAACTCGTTATAGCAAACTGCTCAGATGCATCATACTGGCGTCCAAAGCGAATTGTAAAACTATCCCAAGAACGGTAAGTAGACATTGCCATCATCCGCGCCACTGCTAGCCCTTGATTTGGGGGCGCATCCAGGGTGTAGTTCCCTCCTTGCCAGTTTGGATCGGCATAAATTGCCTGTCTTTGGGTTTCACTTAATCCAATACACCAAGCTGAATGTCTGCCAGAAACAGCAATAGGTGCGATCGCTTTCACTTTTTCTGGATATAATAACGCCCACTCCAGTGCTTGCATCCCACCGAGCGAACCGCCTATTACTAAACGCAGAGATTGAACACCCAGGTATTCTAGTAGTACAGCTTGCAGGTGAACCATATCTCGGATTGTAATCTCAGGGAAGGATACACCATAAGGCTTTCCCGTTGTTGGGTTGATGGTAGTTGGCCCAGTTGTACCGTAACAACTTCCCAAAATGTTACTGCACACAATAAAATCGTGTTCTGGATTGAAAGCTTTCCCTGAACCAAACAAAGGTTTCCACCAATCATCAGCGTCAGCCGAACCAGTTAAGGCATGACAAATTAGTACCCCATTATCGCCTTGAGCATTTAACTGTCCCCAAGTGCGATAAGCAACCTGCACCCCAGTTAATGTTTCGCCACCTTCAAGTTGAAATGGCACTGTCAACTGGTAAAACTGGGTTTGTGGTGAGATAAAGTCTGAGTAGATCATAGGGAGTGGGGAGTGGGAGCAGGGGGCAGGGGAGGCAGGGGAGGCAGGGGCAGCAGGGGAGGCAAGGGGACAAGGGGACTTAAATCAGAACTTGCAACAAGTGTTTCCCCTTGTCCCCAATTCTCCTTGTCCTCTTGTCCTTTTTTCCAATGCCCCATGCCCAATGCCCCATGCCCCATTCCCCATTCCCCATTCCCCATTTATTTCCTAACTTGCCAGAATGCCTGCTGGAAATCCTCTTTGATATCATCGATATGTTCAATTCCCACTGATACTCGCACCAAATCGGGTGTCACACCTGCTGAAAGCTGTTCGTCATCACTTAGCTGTTGATGGGTTGTGGAAGCGGGATGAATAACGAGGGTTTTAGCATCGCCAACATTTGCTAAATGACTCGCCAATTTTACATGATTAATAAAAGCTTTACCCGCCTCCAATCCACCTTTGATGCCAAAGTTTAAAACTCCCCCAAAGCCATGCCGGAGATATTTCTTCGCTCGTTCATGATATGGGTGATTAGGAAGTCCCGGATAATTAACCCATAATACTTGCTCTTGTTGCTCTAACCACCGAGCCAATTCTAGGGCATTGCTTACATGCCGATCTACACGTAAGGAAAGAGTCTCTAATCCTTGCAGTAAAAGAAAGGCGTTAAATGGACTCAAGGACGGGCCAAAATCCCGTAACCCTTCGACTCTGGCGCGGATAATAAAGGCAATGTTACCAAAAGAACCACTAGGGCCAAAGACTTCTTGAAAATTCAGTCCATGATAACCAGGTGCTGGCTCGGTAAACAAGGGAAACTTGCCGTTACCCCAGTCAAATTTACCCGAATCGACAATTACGCCACCAATGGAAGTACCATGTCCACCAATCCATTTAGTTGCAGATTGCACTACAATGTCTGCACCATGTTCAATTGGTCGAGCTAAATACCCACCAGCACCGAAGGTATTATCCACAATTAAAGGTATGCCGTTTTCGTGAGCAATGTGAGCTAATGCTGCAAAGTCGGGAATATTAAATTCAGGATTACCAATGGTTTCAACGTATAACGCTTTGGTGCGATCGTCCATCGCCTGACGGAAACTTTCTGGATCATCTCCCTCGACGAACTTGACGTTAATACCTAAACGTGGTAGTGATACTTTAAATTGGTTATATGTTCCCCCATACAAAAAACTAGTGGAAACAATATTATCCCCAGCCTGAGCGATCGTAGTGATTGCCAAGAATTGCGCCGCCTGCCCGCTAGCTGTTGCTAATGCTGCTACACCCCCTTCTAAAGCAGCAATTCGCTTTTCAAATACATCCGTCGTCGGATTCATGATCCGGGTGTAAATGTTGCCAAATTCCTGGAGAGCAAATAACCGCGCTCCGTGATCGGCGTCGTCAAATACGTAGGAAGTCGTTTGGTAAATTGGTACAGCGCGAGCATTAGTTCCGGGAGCCGGTTCTTGTCCAGCATGAACTTGCAGGGTTTCAAAACGATATTGTTCAGACATAAGCAGTTATTAAGAGAAGGCAGAAGGCAGAAGGCAGGGGGCAGGAGGCAGAAGGAAAGAATTATATAAGAAAGTAATACACTATTTGAGTGTTGTGTTAAAGAAATCTACGGTAATTCTTAAAGCTTACCGTATTTTATAGTTATTTTTAGTTCAAACATACTGTAGGGGCGCACAGCTAGCTATGCGCCCCTACCAAGAATTGTGGTTCAAATAGATGAAAAATGTTGTAATCTAAAACATTTTTGAGCGGATACGAATTTTATCTCTGTAAAAACTGTTCAATTAAGTTAGGGAACCAACATTGAACGAGGATTAATTATCCCTGCTTCTTGAATTGTTGAGAAAGCAGTTTCCCCGATGATGCGATGAGCCGCAGCCGTCGGATGAATGCCATCCCAGAACAAAAACTGGTCTGGTTTACCGCAGGTGTTAGAGCCAGACAAACATGAACTGATGACATTAGTAAAGTTAAAGGCTGTGGGATTTGCGATTGCATCTCGATACAGCGCGTTAGCATCTAATTGCACAATCTCCAGATCGGAATGCTGTTGACTAAGTACCTTGAGCGATCGCCTCAAGCCTTGATTATGTGCTTGGGTTAATGCACTGAGGTTCCCAGAATTCGCGCTGTTCCTAGTGGCAGGTAACTGTCCTAAATCTGGTAAATTTGCAACCAGAATCTTTTTAGCACCCACATCAGTTAGAGAGTTGATTGCCGTTGTCACATTTTTAACAGGAATAGTTGCACTGCTTACTCCTTGCAAGTAATCATTTGCCCCTGCCCACAGCACATACAAAGCATCTGGATTCGTATGTTGATGTGTCTGCGTAAACGTCTGCACTTGATTTAGCAAGCTAGGTACATAGCTGTTGCCAACATTGCCAGTAGTTGCTCCTCCATAAGCAAAATTATGAGTTTGTTTAGAGGAGAGATGGAGGCTTTCGCCAAGATACTCAATCCAAACCCGACCATTCGAGTAACGCCCCTGAAAGTAAGTTGGATTAGGTGGGTACATTCCTCCTGTCGCCCGGAATACCATCCCTGTATCCGAAAGACTATCCCCAAATACATAAAGTTCTGAGATGGGATGAGTTTTATCCATAAATTTTGCCGCTACAACCATGATAAAAATAAGGAGAGCAAGTCCCGTTCTTAAAAGCCACTTTTTTCTTTGCATTAAACTTTTCTGCAAACCCTAAAGACAATAGTTTTTACAACTGTTGATGATTATTGTTGTGAGTAAAGATTGAGCTTGCAATTGAGTACTTCTCTAACTTAACAAGCTAGCTTCAGAGCTAGTGAGCAAAACCGGATACTTTCAGGTGTGGATTTTGCCAATTGTCTTAATGCAACGCTGTTGTGTTTTATCACATCTCACTAATAAACGTTATCACCGAGAGTAATGCACCACATAAAGGTTTTGGTGCATTACTACGTATATTTAAAAAATTAAATATGGTTTTTATACAAATAAATACACTTGTGTTACTAAACTTGCAGATGTTCAGGTATTCTTGCCCATTAGGGGAACTAAAGAGGCGAATTAAAAATTGCATAAATGTTTAACTAGCCTCAGTTAAGTAATTGGAAATTTCAACCCATCTGTCCTGTGGCTGGACTTAAAGGAGTGTTTATTGCTCTTTCTATTCTTCAATTAGCTCACCCAAAAGGGTGAGTCATATATCAACCGATCAGGTGACCTGACTGAAGGAAGCTGAGATTAATAATAAAGAGGAATCTATTAGTAAAGAACAGCGATCGCATTTTACCTAAGAAAATCCTTATGAAACTTGTTACCTTAGTAAATTCTGGACTGATAATTGCTTTTATTACTCTTGTACCTGGAATTGCTGGCGCTGAAACAGCAAATAACAACAGCAGTGAGATAGCTATTAACTCTAACAATTTATCCAGTAACTCTACTTCTGTTAGTTATCTCCAGCCTTTCAATCTAATTACTTTTGCTTATCAGGGAGGTTTGAAGCAGCACGGAATTCCTAGTGGAGGAGAACTAGTATTTGGAACTCTTAACAAAAATATTATTGCAAAAGATTTAGTGAAGGCTGCTATTAATGCAGATAAATTACCATCACAACTTTTAAATGACCCAAATTATCTAAGTGCTGTTAATTTACAACTCAACGCTTTGCCTGATTATGCTGCTGCTGATTGATTTGCTTTTTCTGATATCTTTTTAAAAAGCGAAAGTTTCCATTGTAGTATATTTATGCCCTTCTTACCAATATAAATAAAAGCCTTTCCTACGCAGAAATTACTGTGTATAAAAGAAAGTTTTATCTTGAAAAACAAGTTCTAAATTTTGAGATAATTTGTGCTTATAAGTTGCTCTTATAGTGTGCGAAAGCCACAGAAAATTGTATAATCGACAGCTTATCGATCACAAATTTTCCTTTTCTATAGAGAATGACAGAAGTAATTAAATCCGGGAGCCTAAATAACATCGAGTCCATTGAGTTTGAAAAGCGGTGCTTGCATAAAGCCAGAGAAACAGGCGATCGCAATCGGGAAGTCGTTTGTCTAGGAAGTTTGGGCAATGCTTACCAGTCACTCGGCGAGTATCACCTGGCAATTGAGTTTTATCAGCAGTGGTTGGATATAGCGAAAGAAATAGGCGATCGCTTCGGGGAAGCTAAATCTTTATCTGGATTGGGCAACGCTTACCAATCACTGGGAAAATACCAGCGAGCGATTGAATATTATCACCAGTGGTTGAGTATTACCAGAAAAATAGGCGATGCCTATGGCGGTCAAAACCAACGTACTGGGGAAGGCATTTGCTTGGCAAGTTTGGGCAATACTTATGAATGCCTCGGCAAGTACGAACAAGCGATTGAGTATTATCAGCAGTGGTTGAGTATCACCAAGAAAATAGGCGATTGGACTGAAGAATGCATTTGTCTGGGAAGTTTGGGCAATACTTATGAATCGTTGGGGCAGTACCAACTGGCAATAGAGTTTTACCAGCAATGGTTAGAACTGGCAAGATTCATCTGCGATGCCTACGGCGGGCAATGCCAACGCAATGGTGAAGCGATGGCTTTAAGTGCTTTGGGTAATGTTTATAAGGCTTTGGGAAAATACCAAAAGGCGGTTGAGTTTCATCAATATTCATTAGAGATTAGAAAAAATCTTGATGACCAAAATGCAGAAGCAAACGCCTGGTTTAATTTGGGTCTGGTGTTAGAAAAAATCAATCGACAATCAGAAGCGATGGATGCTTTTTGCCATGCCCGCGAAATTTATCACACAATGGGACTAGATGCAAGTCTGCAAGATTGTAACCATGCCATTGAGCTTCTTTCTCAAAATGTTGCAAGTGCAGCATCTCCCTTCCGGCTTGGGAGATGGTTAAGTCATTTGTCGCAGTTCATCAAAGCTGATTCTAACCAGTAATACCTCTTACCACTGATTCAGGTAATGTGAGGATGTTTTAAAAGGCTTTGGCGATTATAAATCGCTAAAATACATGAAAATCCGCTTTTAAAACATCCTTTGAATACGCCAGATTACATCAAGAGGACGGGTATTCATTGAATACCGCAACTGAGCCTTTGCGATCAAAAGCAAGCACAGAAAACGGGTCTTTTCGATCCCCCATCTCCATCCCAGGTGTGCCTACGGGCATTTGAGGAACAGATAAACCAGCGACATTTGGCTTTTCTTGAAGCAAACGTTTGATATCGTTGGCTGGAACGTGTCCTTCGATAACATATCCATTAACAATTGCTGTGTGGCAAGATGACAAATTATCTGGCACATTATACTTTTGTTTAACTGTTTCGATGTCAGGCGTAGAAAAGTCTGTGATTTGAAAACCTTGTGCCTTTAAGTGGTCAATCCACCCGCCACAACAATTACAATCAGGGCTGTGATATACAGTAGCATTTAGGGCTGTTGATTTTAATGGTGTCTGTTTATCTTGGACTCCTCTAGTAGTACTTACCAATTGAGCATTACTCATAGAAGCAGTGCTTCCCAAGATGCCCAGCACCCCTATTGTGAGACAAATTATTACCACTGCACGTACAGCAACACGTATCAAAATAAGAGGTAAGTATTTTTGCCACCAATGAATAAATTGTTTGTACGACATTTAAGACTTCCTAAGTAAAAGATTACATAAATTTGTTGTAACAAATTCTCTTCAAAAAAACTCTGCGTATATATGCGCTTACTTTGCTTTTAAAAGAGCTACAATTCTTATGCGGTAAAAATCATTGCAACAGTGCTAGTATGTCAAATATTGGCATTTTGTAGCTTCTAAGTTGTGCTTATATAAGACAACAACTTTACTACATCAGCCTTCTGTTTTCTATATTATTGTTTTGGCGAAGGTACTGAATTATTAACCCATTTGCACCACTTGTAGGACAACAGCAAGCTATAGAATTACTCACTCAGGCTGCCCTTCAAAATCGGGTTGCTCCAGCTTATCTATTTGTGGGGCCAGATGGTGTAGGAAGAAGTTTAGCAGCCAGGTGTTTTGTGGAATTGCTATTTTCTAGCGAAATGGGAGTCACTGCGGCTTTACAAAACCGTTTGCGTCAAGGGAATCATCCTGCTTTGTTGTGGGTGCAACCGACGTACCAATACCAGGGACAACGATTAACAGCAGCAGAAGCAGCCGACAAAGGACTTAAGCGTAAAGCACCGCCTGTAATTCGCCTAGAGCAAATTCGGGAAATTACCGAGTTTCTCAGTCGTCCCCCCTTGGAAGCACCAAGGAATGTAGTCGTGCTGGAAGAAGCCCAAACAATGGCAGAAGCAGCAGCGAATGCTTTACTTAAAACTTTAGAAGAACCGGGACAGGCGACGTTAATTTTAATTGCACCTACACCTGAGTCTGTTTTGCCAACTTTAGTATCACGCTGTCAACGCATTCCTTTTTATCGCTTAGATGTCCAGTCTTTGGCTGTTGTACTTACACAAACTGGTCATCAAGAAATTTTGCAAAATCAAGCAGTATTGAGCATAGCAGCTGGCAGTGCCGGAAGTGCGATCGCATCTTACGAGCAATTACAAGCTATTCCTTCTGAGTTACTCGAAGACTTAAAAAAAATTCCTGCTTCTTACCGCAAAGCCTTGGAGTTAGCCAAGAAAATTGATAAGGATTTAGATACAGAAGCCCAACTGTGGTTAGTTGATTATCTTCAGCAATTTTACTGGCAGCAGTGGCATCAACCTAGCATCATCAACCAGCTAGAACAATCTCGTAAATACTTACTTTCTTACGCTCAACCACGGCTAGTTTGGGAATGTCTACTTTTATCTGTATGTCAAAAATAAAATTCCATCTACTAACTCTTGCATAAAAACCTTAAGCCTTTTAGCAATATTAAATGATATTACTTAAGCATCCGTAAATATTAGTACTTGTGTATTATTAATAGTAAGCTACGCGAAGCGTCTCCTAGAGGATGCAGTAAGTTAAAAGATTGCCCCAAAAACTTGAATTTGCTCAATTGTCAAAGCTTCATAGCAAATAAAAGTCTTGCGGGAGATGACTAATAAAGGCTGTCCGATTATTGTTTTTGAAGATTGTACCCCTGACTCATGATGAACTTACCGCAGACAATTCCAGTTCTTTTTTTAGGGACTATCTTGGCTATGCTTTCACCCCAAGTTTGTCCTGCTTTCACTGTTCAAGAGGTAGTTAGCCTTGCTAAAGCATCAAGTGATTTACCAGTAGTCAAATCAGCAGGACTGTCCCCCGATATGGATGTACCTTGGTCGAAAGCCGTGAGAATCGTTGACCCTTTTGAAGGGGAGTTTCTTGGGGTTTTCGACCGCAACTCCTTAGGTGGCTATTTGTTCCGTGAGGGTTCAACACAAGTTATTAGTTTGTGGACTCCTTCGAGTATTCGAGTTCTCGTAACTGTTAATTCGGGTGAAGCAAGGTCTCCTTTCTACACCGCAGGACGTGTGTATCCTAGACCTGAGTTTCTTAGGTTTGTCACTACCAAGAAAGTCGATAAACTTTTGCTTAAGGTCAGGGGAAAAATTTTTCAATTAGACGGTTCAATCGGCACTTTTGCTGTCAGTCAAGAATTAGCCACTGCTTTGAAAAATGCTCCAGATGAGAACTTAGATATCAGACTAGTCTTGGAAGGTGGTCAAACTGTTGATAGCGAAATTGGCAAAGGAACGGTGAAAGCTTGGCGAAACATTTATTAAGCGATGTCTCCAACAGCTATGCTGAGTTTTCTCATGCTAGAAATAGCGCCATAAATTGAGAAGCAAATTAAAAAATGGCATCGAGATGCAGTGATGGAGATGTAGAAATTCAGAGATGAGACTCATCAAATTCATGACAATGATCTATAATTACCAGATAAGTAGGTATTGTGGCGATCGCTAGCCTTTATGAGAATATTAGTCCGAAACGCCCAACTGCGTAGCTCTTCGTAGACATCATTCTTTAATTATTACTACTTTTATATTGTTGGTAGCGACGTAGATTAAATTAAACCGTACCTCTCAAGTTATAAAAAGGACATTAACTCTATGAAATTTGGTATTGATATGGGGCACAATTGCCCTCCAGATACAGGAGCAACAGGTATAAAACAAGAAGATGCTTTAACAAAAGCAGTTGGGACACAATTGATACAAAAACTCAAAGCAGCAGGTCATACTGCTATTGATTGCACTCCCACAAGCGCTAGCAGTGTAACCGATTCTCTGAGACAACGAACTAATAAGGCGAATGCCAATAACGTTAATGTCTATATTTCGATTCACTTTAATAAATTCAACGGTATAGCTAATGGCACAGAAGTTTTTGCCATTAGTAATGCATCACAAGGTATTGCTCAATCAGTTCTTAAAGAGATTGTTAAACTTGGTTTTCATAGCAGAGGGGTTAAAAATACAGGTTTCTTTGTTATAAAGAATACACAAATGCCAGCTATTTTAATTGAGTGCTGCTTCTGTGACTCTAAAACAGATATGGATCGCTTTGATGCTGAAAAAATGGCCGAAGCAATTAAAGATGGATTAATTGGTGAGTCCAAAGATGAAACTAAACCTGATAAAAGTTACATTTTGCAAGTTACAACAAAAACAGTTCTAAAGCCTTCTACAGAACAGGCATCAGAGCTACCAAAAGAATCTCTATTCGATATTGAGCCAGGGAGTTACCCCGTTTTAGATGTTCGTTTTGAAGAAAACCATTATTGGGTTAAGTGGCCTGATAAAACTAAAGTAAACCGAAACGAGCATTTTGTTTTTGCTGGATACAGCAAAGTTATAGAAAAAGATTAGCTATTTATCAAGCATAATTCAGGAGTCAGAATTCAGTTTGGTATTCTAATTTCTGGCTCCTGGATGCTTCTTCCAATCTAATTCATTGGTCAAAAAATTCCCGATTCCTCTAAAAAATTGGGTATATAAAACGCTTTATAATAGGCAAATATATGTCCTTGCTAGATGATTTAGTAAAGAATTATTTTAACAAAGATTTAGCCACAGTATTTATAAAAGTTGGTATTGCAAATGAAAAAATTACCGAGATTAATCGGCAAAGTTTAAAAGAAGTTACCCTTGCACAATGGTTATTAGAGTCTGCTAGAGGGAAAAGTGATCTTGCTGTCAATGCAAATAATTTTGCTGGATTAAAATGGCGATTTCCTGACATGAAAGGGTTTGCTGAACCTTTGAAAATCAGAGTTCCTTCTGAGCCAGAAGAAGTTGAGTTCTGTAAATTTACAGATATAGATGCTTTTATTATTGGTTATTGGAAATTTTTAACTCGCACTCCTTATAAAGGCTTAGAAGATTATACGAACACGCCAGAAAACTTCCTTGGCTTTCTCAAGGCTAAAGGCTATTCATCTGATCCTAAATATGTGAGTAAAGTTGTAGACTTGCTTCCAGAGGCGCAAAAGTTACTAGCTAATGCAGGTAGAGTTACCATTCCCGCTTCAGTGGAACAACTACAGCTAATTCGTGCGCCAAAAGAAGTTGAATTAGGGCAAAATTTCAGGGTTGAGGGCGTAGCACGTTTAGCTGACAGTGGCAAAGTTTTGTCGATTATGATCGACGATCAATTTCCAGTCGCAAGTGTAACAATTAATCAGGACGGCAAATGGCAATTTGATTTCGTCTTTAAACAAGAAGGCGATCGCCGCATGATAATTACCATTAACGATCAAACTTTAGAGATCCGCATTAAAGTTGTTGTTCCTTTCGATCACAAAGACATAACTTGATTTTTTCCGATAAACTCCCTTAACGTGTCATAATCCCTGTGATTTGAGAGCATCCAAATCACAAAACTCTTATCTAGCAAGTATTTCAGGTTTATTTATATTTTTTCTGCAAAATGTTAGTTTCCTAGAATTTTAGGGAACTCTATAAATAAGCATGGGAATTATCAAACCTAATGGCTGTAATACAAAGACAATACGGTAGCTTTTGCTACCGTTTACTCATTTTTAGCTAAAACAAATAGATATATATCATCATCTTCACCAAAAGAGACATTTACCAAGATGACATAAGTGAATTAATATTGTACTTTGGTGACATTTAAGACATAGAGAAGCACAGAGGCAGAGGA
The DNA here is from genome assembly GCF_003113895.1 of Nostoc commune NIES-4072. Taxonomy (NCBI): domain Bacteria; kingdom Bacillati; phylum Cyanobacteriota; class Cyanophyceae; order Nostocales; family Nostocaceae; genus Nostoc; species Nostoc commune. The sequence continues at coordinate 4,388,574 of NZ_BDUD01000001.1, forward strand.
AATGGGTTTGTTTCAATATTCCATTTCCTATTCCCCATTCTCAATTCCCATTTAATGAACAGTCTGCGCTAGGGTAGGAATTGAAACTCAATTTGTGATTTCCTGTGCCTCCCTGCAAACGTCCAGCTGTATTTCTAATTTGGGCTGTTCTACTGACTTCGTTAACAGCCTGTGCTAACAGTCCAGTTGCCAAAAACCTTGAGGAATCTTTGGCGGCAGATCCAAAACTGCAAAGCAATCCAGTTGTCTTTGGAGAATCTCAGAGTAATCAACCGCAAGCACAGCAAAACGAATCAACACTTCAGTTACCACCGGATTTTCCCAAAGATATCCCATTATATTCCAATGCCAAACTACAGGAAGTGACACCTGCTAACGGCTCAGAAAACAGAATTTCAACTCGTTGGTTGAGTTCTGACCCCAGTAACTTTATTGCTAACTTTTATAGTAGCCAGTTTAAAACAAATAACTGGCAGATTTTGCAACAGCCAACAGATGATGCAGGAGGTGTGTTTGAGGCACGTCGTAGCGATTTGCTGTTGAAGGTTTCCATTCAGCCTAAATCAGTTACTAACGCTACACCAAATCAACCCCAAACAGCCACCGAATTACTAATTGACTACGTACCGAATAGTACTGCAACGGCACAATCTACGCCAACTACAAATTCTGACGAAAATACTAACGCCGTTCCTCAACCAGGAGATTCCCAGTTTATTGGCCCAATACCACCCGCAAACTTGGCAGCACAGCCACCAAGTACGGCTAATAACCAAACAACTTCTACAGCCACAGCCGAATCTCAAGAATTCAACGATTTGAATAAGGCACCGCAAGAATGGCGGCAACATATCCAAGACTTGGCTGCATTAGGTGTTTTATCTATAGAACCAGAAGCAAGCAAGAGCAATACTACTACAAGTAAACAGTTTGAACCCGGTAAAATTGTTACACATCGGGAATATGCTCGTTGGCTAATTGCTGCTAACAATGCTATGTATGCCAGCAATCCAGCTAAACAAATTCGCTTGGCATCAGAAACTACTCAACCAGTTTTTAGTGATGTGTCTGCAAAAGACCCTGATTTTCCAGCAATTCAGGGGTTAGCCGAAGCTGGGTTAATTCCCAGTCCTTTGTCTGGAGATTCTACGGTAGTTTTGTTTCGTCCTGATGCCCCCCTAACGCGGGAACAGTTGCTGCTATGGAAATTACCTCTAGATACTCGCCAAGCTTTACCCTCTGCTAACTTAGATGCGGTCAAACAAACCTGGGGTTTCCAAGATGCGGCGCGAATTGACCCCAAGGCTTTAAGAGCAGTGTTGGCTGATTACCAGAATGGCGAACAATCAAATATTCGGCGAGTGTTTGGTTATACGACTTTGTTTCAACCCAAAAAACCAGTAACTCGTGCTGAGGCTGCTACGGCTTTGTCGTATTTCGGCAGTCAGGGTGAGGGTATATCGGCTACTGAGGCTTTGAAATTAAAGCAAAGTTCAAATAATTCGTAATGAGGCTCTATCCTCTCATAGAGAAGCTATGCCGAAGGTGTTACCTATCCTTCGCGCTCTTTGCGAGGCTTTGCGCGAACGCGGTTTGTTCTCTTATGCCTCAAAATTAATGCGATAAACTACTAGGATGGTTTATCCTATTTTGTTGCGTTTAGTCCGTAATTATCATAGAAGTGGGCAATTATCATCTTTTAATGTAAATTTTGCCATTTCTTTATAATGTAGCTATTTTTTCTCAAGAAAATGTAAATCTAACTATTTTCAGCGTTTCTACCTGTGTTTGATGAAATTTTGAGGCATAGTTAAGTAAAACAACGTAAGTTAACTTAAGAGGCGTACTTAGTTAGCAGATACTGCACTGGCGGCGATTGAGGCTAAGTCTGTTCCTGAACCTTCGATAAATTTAGGTATTTTAGCTCTTGGTGCTTTTGGTGCGATCGCAGTCCTGAAGCGTCAACAAAAAAGGTCAGCACTTGTATCAGCAGACCGGGTTTTTGATGCACAATTGTCTCATACAACAGTTGAAAACTAAACTAACTGTATTAATGTGGGATTACGATCGCTTATTTCAAATTATTGAAGAATTAATCATGCACCATTCTCCTAGTGGTGTAGAAGCTGAGATTAACCAGTTGTTGATGCAACGATTTGCGGCGCTGGGTGTAGAAGTTTGGTGCGATCGCGCCGATAATATTATTGCCAAGATTCCAGGGAAAAATCCAGACGGAGCGATCGCAATCACCGCACACAAAGACGAAATTGGCGCAATTGTCAAGAGTCTCGGTGATGAAGGTCGTGTGAAAGTCAGCAAACTCGGCGGTTCTTTCCCGTGGGTTTATGGCGAAGGAGTTGTCGATTTACTGGGAGATAACAAAACTATTAACGGTATTCTCAGCTTTGGTTCCCGCCACGTTTCCCATGAATCGCCCCAGAAAGTGCAGCAGGAAGATACTACTGTTAAATGGGAAAATGCCTGGATTGAAACGAAGCTTACATCAGCTGAATTAGAAGCTGCTGGCATTCGACCTGGAACTAGAATGGTAATCGGCAAGCATCGCAAGCGTCCAATTCGGTTAAAGGATCATATTGCTGGTTACACTTTGGATAACAAAGCCTCTGTGGCGATTTTGCTAGCTTTGGCTGAAAACCTGAAACAGCCAGTTGTTGATGTTTATTTAGTAGCTTCAGCAAAAGAAGAAGTGGGAGCAATTGGGGCACTATTTTTCACTCAAAATCAGCCTTTGGATGCTTTAATTGCTTTAGAAATTTGTCCATTATCTGAAGAATATCCTGTTAAAGATGGGGAAAATCCTGTACTTTTATCTCAAGATGCTTATGGGATATATGATGAGGGGTTAAATGGACAACTGCGCCATAGTGCCAAGCAACTCAATATGCCAGTGCAGTTAACAACTCTAAGTGGGTTTGGTAGTGATGCTTCAATTGCCATGAAATTCGGACATGTTGGGCGTGCTGCTTGTTTAGCATTTCCCACACAAAATACACATGGATATGAAATTGCTCATTTAGGAGCGATCGCTAATTGTATCGATTTGTTAAAAGCTTTCTGCGAAAATGAGTTTGAGTGATATTGAGAGGCTTTGATTTGAAGGAGCGATGCCTACGGCGGTAAACTACGTATATCAACCCAAAATAGCGTGAATTTTTCTGGTTGTTGAAAATGCGCGTAGGCGTAGCCCGTCGTAGACATCGCACAGCAAGATTATTCCTACTATTGATGTGGCGTGAGTAGGATAACTTGCTCTAATGCCTACTTCTGTTTATTTCTCTTTGGTTTCGGTTGAGTAACCCACCACGCCACTATACCAAAGATAAGGGTAGCTAAAACACTCCAAAGTAAAGATAACACCAAGGGGTGAACTGGGTACTTAAAATTTATCTGTGGTGCAAAGGGTTTATCTATGTGTTGGGTGACAACACCAGAAACTATTGCACCGCCACCAAAGGCTATACCTATTACTTGGATGGTGCGTTGTGACATACTCCTACACTGACTGAGTACAGTACAGTGTAGGCTTCTCACCAAATCCAGCTATTGCTTCTCCTGGCGGAGACGCTACGCGAACGGATACTCGATGAGCTTTAAGAACCGGATGCCCCACGGCTCTATTTTTTATTACGATAGCTGCATTATGATCTCGATCTAGACTGCAACCACACAGACAAGAATGCCATCTTTCATGCAACTTTTTGGGAACCTTCACCCCACAACTAGAACAATCAAGGGAAGTACCTGATGGATTCACTGCAATTACCAATAACCCAGCATTTTCGGCTTTGGTGCTTAGAATTGACAAGAAGCTTGACCACCCAGCATCATGCACAGACTTGGCTAGCATGGAACGAGAAAGACCTTTGACGTTTAAATCTTCGTGAACTACAACATCATATTTTTTCAGTAGATTATTGACTGTTTTGAAGTGAAAGTCTTTACGCTTATCAGCTACTTTTTTGTGCTGTTTGGCAACTTGTTTAATAGCTTTTTTGCGCCGATTACTCCCTTTCTTACGGCGTGAGATACGTTTTTGAATAGCCCGTAATCGCTTCTGAGATTTCCGGTAATGCTGAGGGATTGAAACAACATCACCCTCGGAAGTTGTCAAAAACTCTTTTAAACCGAGATCAATACCTGTAATTGAGTCTGCATTGAAATCAGGTTTAATATTTGGTACTGTCGTATCTTCAAGGCTTAAAGTTAAATAATATCCATCAGCTTTTTTGGTAACAGATGCAGTTTTAATTTTAAAGCCATCTGGAATAGGACGATGCTTTAGGACTTTAACTATGCCGAACATGGGCAAAGTAATTAGATTGCCTTGCAAACATCCATCCTTCATCTGTGGATATGTGAACGTGCGATAACGGTCGCGTGACTTAAACCGAGGTCGTCCACTTCGTTTTCCATTACTATCACCTTTAAGAAAACGGTCAAAAGTTACCTTAACTCGTTTGACTATATCTTGTAGTACCTGCGAGTAAATTTCGCCGTACCAAGGATGAGTCTTTTTAAGCTGCGGTAGCGTTTTCTTTTGTGAGTAATAGTCTGGGTTATCGCGCAATTCTGGTATGTGGCAGACAAGAGGGCAAGCGTTAATCGGTGAACGATTGCGCTCGTACCAATCAAATCTATCAGCCAACAAGTAGTTATATTGAGCGCATAACATAGACAGCCATCTATCTATGTCAATGGCTTGTTTTGTTGTTGGTCGTAGTTTGTATTGATACGCTGTTCTCACTTGTTCGCCTCATCCTCGTCTCATTATGTTAACATAAACGAGGGAACATTGGGGGAACAAATGAAGAACAAAGAGTTAAAGATACGCATTAGTGAGCGTAGACTCAATAAAGTACGATTGTACGCAGTTCGCACTGACAAAAGTATGACTCAAGTAATTGAAGAACTCATTGATTCTTTACCAACCCTAGAGATAGGCAATTCGTCATCTCTTCGAGAGGCTTCGCCAACGACCAACATTGTCCAGTAAACTGCGTTCACTATCCCTCGTTGGTCAATTCCTCACAGCCTGTGAATTCATCCCACGCTCCCCTGAGTACAGGGTGAGACGTGGGGCTTCTTCTGCTTTAGCTAACAACGGGAATTTTTTGGCCACTGCTTCCAAAGCGATCGCCCCGTAGCACTTTCAATTTATCGTTTGTGATTTTGGCGATGCCTGGGTTGGGCTACGCCAACGCATTTATCGATTTGGCGATCGCAATTGCTATTTCGGAGTTCGCAATTGCTATTTCGGAGTTCGCAATTGCTATTTCGGAGTTCGCATTTGTTATTTCGGAGTTCGCATTTGTTATTTCGGAGTTCGCAATTGCTATTTCGGGGTACTCAGTTGCTATTTCGGGGTATGCAATTGCTATTTCGGGGTACTCAATTGCTATTTCGGAGTTCGCAATTGCTATTTCGGGGTATGCAATTGCTATTTCGGGGTATGCAATTGCTATTTCGGGGTATGCAATTGCTATTTCGGGATACTCAATTGTTATTTCGGGGTTCCTGTTGCTGATTGTACTTATTCTCAAACAACAAATCGATATGAAAAATGAGTAAAAACACAGGCAAAGTCGTAATTATTTCGTTGAACTTTTAATGAAATAAATCCACAAAACTACCCATCTCAGGCAAAAAGATACTCCACTATCTTGAAAAAGAAATTAAAAAAAGGATATCTCATGTCTTTAAAAACTCGTGGTTCTGCTGCTATTGATAAAGCCCAACTTCGTCTCGCCTTGCTTAAATCTATTGATGAAAATCTGGATTTAGGACATGGGTTAACCATTGAAGCTTACAACCACCTAATCAACATTACCCGTGCGATGCTAGAAGCTAATAATACGCTGGTTTCCAATCTGGAAGAATCGCGTAAAACAGTAACCCAGATGGATAAAGCTCTCTCCGAAATGTCTGAACGAATGCTAAGTGGAGTTGCAACTGTCTACGGCAAAAACAGTATGGAGTATTCCAAGGCTGGCGGCTCTAATCGAAAACGAAGTAAACAATCTAGTTCAAAAGTTACTCCAGTTGTAGCGGTTCTTACGACTCAACCTGCAATTGCCAATGCGTCAACTAACGGTAATGGCACAACTCCTTTGCTGCAATAATCCACACCTACTTAAACAAGAAATCAGATCCCCGACTTTTCTAAAAAGTCGGGGATTTTTGTCACCAACATTTTGTTATATCGAGGATGCGATCGCCATATAAAAATCTGGGTATCTTTGCTATATCAGGAAGGTTACCTGGAAGCTCAAGTTTGCTTTGATTTTTAGCTGCGGCGATGTCTGCGACGGGCTTCTCTACGAGAGGCTACGCCAACGCCTACGCTCCCGAATTAGTAGTAAATACCTAAATTCGTGGCACTGTCACATAATCACCATCATCAGTAATAATCTAGATTTGATAACAATAATTTCTCACAACGACATTAATCTGTCACGGACGACAAATAAACTGTACATGATTTGTGTCAAACTTGACTATTGAGCAATACTTTTATTAAAGCCGATGATGGGATTTGAACCCACGGCCTGCTGATTACGAATCAGCTGCTCTACCACTGAGCCACATCGGCGTACACAATCTAAGAGTATAACATGATTTAATCATGGTAGATCAAAATCGCAAAAATCGCCTTAACCCTGAACAATACGCCAGCCTCAAAGCAGAAATAGCCGCTCCTTATCGCGGCTTACGACAATTTTTCTACATCGCTTTTGGTGCTTCTGGCTCACTCGGTGCATTCGTTTTTTTCTTCCAAGTGCTTGCCGGACGCAATCTTGAGAGTGCAATACCAAGTTTAGCTCTTCAATTAGGAATTGTTGCCCTAATGGTCTTCCTCTGGCGCTGGGAACAGCGTCGGCAACGAAGCACCCAATCGGGTAAAAATTCTAATTTCTGAAGTGAGAAATTTTAGTGGTTAATTTTTTATTGCTTTCCTTTGATATATCTTTATATTCTTCAAATTTATTAAGGCTTTGATGAAGATGAAAGTATCAAAAGAGAAAAAATAAAAAAATTATTAGGAAATCTCAAAAAGCCAAAATTTCTGAGAAACTAGAAATCGTTGAAACGGGGTCAGCCCATATAAAGACCCTGACCATAAAACCAATCACATTCAAATGGGGTCAGCTATATTTAAAGACCCCAAATTTTATATTTAAAAACCTCTAAAATTAAAAAAATCGCAATTTTGGAAGCGCCAGACTGATAATTGTTAGTCTGGCGCTTCCAACTTGCTAACTAGTACAGCACGGTGGAAATAAACCACCCATTCAAAATAGCCAAAAAGTCTGCCTTATAAGCTTTTTGACTTTGGACTTTTAACTTTTGCCATGCGGTACTAGGCATTTACTGAACTGTTACCAAATAGGATGAAGGAATTGGTTGGGCACGTCCAGCATTGACAAGTGCCTGGTAAACAAAGGCAGCAACTTCGGCTCTAGTCGCTTCACGATTAGGATTTAGTTGCTTTGCTGTGGGATAGTTGATCACTAATTGCCGTGCAGTTGCCGCAGCAACCGGAGCGATCGCATAATTAGGAATCTGGGCAGCATCGGTGTAAAAGGAAAGGACATTCTGATTATTACTCGCAGTTAAGCCCAAACCATTAGCTAAAGATACTAACGCCTGCACTCTGGGAATTTTTTGCTGTGGCTTAAAAGTGCCATCAGGATAACCAGAAACAAATTCACTCTGGTAAGCAGATTGAATTGCAGCGTTAGCCCAGAAATTGCTTGGTACATCCTTAAATTTAATGGCTGCGCGTTTGTTTGGTGGTGTTAGAGCTTTAGTGACAATAGTGGCGAACTGAGCGCGGGTTACAGGATCATTGGGTTTAAAGCTGCCATCAGGAAAGCCAGCAATAATATTTTGAGAAGCTAAAGCTTCAATGTAGGTTTTTGCCCAGTAATTTGCTGGCACATCCTTAAAGGCGACAGGCCCTCCAGGCGGTGCGTCAACAGTTGCAGCAACGAAATTTACCGAACCGAAAATCTTTTTCTGATCGATATCGTTGCCAACAGCGAGAATTTGACTGGTTTTTGTGGCGTTGTTCACATCATAACGAGTGTTATTGCGAATCAAATTTCCACCTGGATTTTCGTTAGTACCAAGGTCGGGTTGAGCATTGACAGTTGCTACTACACCATCCCGCTTATTGTTCTGAATGACATTCTTACGCAATACGGGTTTGGCTGATTCGGAGATATAAAGACCATCTTGGTTTTGGACGATTTGATTTTCCACAATTTGGGGTGTGGAAGTGCCACCGATCGCTAGACCAAAACCAGTATCCTGAAATAAGTTATTCCTGATTTCTCCTTGGGCAGTTCTAGCAATTGAAATCCCGTTACCTTTGTTTTGCACAAAGATGTTACTTTCAATAGTGGGATTGGCTGTACCCGTGACAAAAACACCTTCTCTGACACTGTTAGTAAAAGTACTGTTTTTGATAATCGGATTAGTTGACTCCACCCACACACCCGTACCCCGGCTATTTGGGTTGGTGACAGTAACACCTGCGATCGTGGTATCTCGTTCGGCAAGGATGGTAATGTCCTGTCTGGCAAAGGTGCGACTAGTGTAGAAACCTCCACCTGTAATCAATATCCCCTGACCTTTAGTAGTTTCATCACCCCGCAGTGTCACCCCTGGTTTCATTAAGAGCGGGAAGGTTTCGCCACTTTCCTGGTTATAGTTCCCAGGTGCTAATTGAATAACTGCACCTGGTTGGGCTTGACTGAGAGCGAAACTTATGCTTTTGTAGGGTGCAGATGAGGTTGCACCAGCACCAGCACTATCTGCACCAGTTGCTGGGTTAACGTAAATCACTGCGGCTGTTGCAGGAGCTTGTGCTGTGATTGGGGCGATACTTTCTGGGTGAGTCGCACCAGCATTAACCTCATCAGGTAGTAGTATTGACCCACTAGAGACAACAACCATTGCCGTTAGTCCGGCTCCCACGCGTAAAGTATATCTGAGATGACTGCTAGAAAGAAGGCGAAAAATCTCCGCTAGATAAATGTGAAAACCCCGGTAGTTCATTTTTTCCGTCTGTGATGTGCTGAATTACAGTGTGTCGAACAAGGTTAAAGATAGCAAGCAGCCTTGTAGCTGCTACAAAACCCATGCAAAACTATACTGGATGATTACCACTGATTCAGCTAAATTCCTTAGATAGATCACAGAACTTATACATTAGTTATATTTTTTATTCAGAAAATTCTACCAGTGGCCTGTCAAGTCAACAATGCTGAAATCCCCCGGCTTGAAGCCGGGGGATGAGTTAAAGGAAAAGCAAACCTATTGGAAATGGCAAGAAATGCGTTTTAAATTTTTGGGGCTGCGTCGCGCCTTACTTTTAGTAGGTAGTACCTGCCTTCTGCTTTTGTCCCCGCCCGTCTTTGCTGCGGAACGAGTGGTGCTAAACTATGGTATCTTCCTTCAGTAGTGCTGAGTACTGAGTGCTGAGTGCTGAGTATAACCCCATAGTTAAAACTAGGGGATTGAAAACAAGGACGTATTTTTTCTTGCACTACGTGTCTCAAAAAAAATATTTTTATTTTTTTCATAAATAAATTGTAAGGATTCAGACCCTATATGCTGAGTGCAATTAATTTTACTTTTTACTCAGCACTCGTTACTCGGCACTCAGCACTGTTTTGGTGAATCACTTTCCGTAGAGGAGCTGTCTACCTTTGCCTAAACAGGTGAACTTTCACGCTCACTACGAGTTAATTTTGCTTTGGCGCGACAAGATCCTAAAGCCATCCGTCAATATTTGACAGAGCCGGTGAAGGTAAACCTTCTATTTTTAGATAGAGTGCTAAATAGCCGGATTGGTAATATTATTTTGGATCAAATTAGTCAAGTTATTTATACACCGTCTCACAGAGCAAATCGGCAGGCTTTGCAAGCTGCTTTGGTACTTTCTGCGAGTCAAGACGGGCAGGTGTCGCTAATCGAAATTATTAAGAATTATCCTACTAATGAAGTCGAAGTTGATGGAAAACGCTTGCAGGGTGCATACCGTCAACTCCGCCGCTTGCAAACAAGCCTACAAGATTTATTTGGTGTTTAGTAAGCTAAAGTTTCTAAAGTTTCCCTTAAATACCGTTGTACTTGCTGTTCCAAGCGAATTCCGTGTAATTGAGCATCGCGTTCTAGTTGCCAGCGTTGAAAACCGGAACTAGTGGAGATCGCACATTTGAGGCTATACCAAATTTCAGTATCAGCAGAAAATTGGCGATCGCTAGAAGCTGGAATTTGAGCCATACTTTCTCATTCCTTTATTTTAACTTCAACGGTAATTGGGCATGGGGCATTGGTTATTAATTCTTTTCCCTCACTCCCTCATTTCCCCCTAGTCTCCTTTCTAGCCCTTTAAAGTTAAATAATATACTTTACGGGCTGCTACGAATCTGTATTAATCCTAAACAAAGATTCCAACAACCGGGGCACGATTTGATTAACCCGTACTCCTAAAATTGTAAAATCCTGCTTAATCTTTTCTAAAGATAATGGCTCTATGCCAGCGAATTCTGTGTCATTAGTCACTAAAACTCGCATTACACTCACAGGTATTTGTAAAAATAGATTGCTGCCTAAAAATGCTAAACCCGCAAACAATAATGCAACGCTGCGCCATTGTGGGAGAAATTTAGCTGAATTTGCTACTAATGGGGCAATTTGGTAAAGCTGCCACAGCACCCAAACCGACAATACTGCTGCTACTAATGCTAGGATACGATTTACCTTTGTATTAATTAAACAGAGAATTTTTCGCTGCCGTTCGGTCAGATTTTCTGGCTTTAGGGCTATTCCTAAAAGAGCAAATATATAAAAAGGGCGACGCAACTGCATCCATAGCAAAGGCAAAATACCAATGGCAGCAACTAAAAATAGCTCCATCCACACTGGTAAAAACGGCTCGCCTACAGACAGAAAAAATAAGCAGAGGACTAAAAAAACAGGCAACGTCGCTAATCCAGCGACGTGAATCCACAAAATAGGTTCAGAGCGAAATGAATGCATATATAAAAAGTTATGAGTTAAAAGTTAGGAGTTAAGAATTAGCAGCCTTTAACTCCTAACTCTTAATTTATCACTCCTAACTTCTAACCATTTTACCCTTAACACTACCTTGTTAAGGTGAGAGTGCGGCGCTTCGTAACCATCTGATAGGCTTCGATGATGTCACCTTCAACCCAATCATTGAATTTATCGATGCCGACACCGCATTCATAACCGGCGTTGACCTCACGGCTATCTTCTTTCATCCGTTTTAGGGAGTCAAGGACGCCTTCAAAGATCACCTTACCGCCGCGTCGCACCCTGACTTTACAGTTGCGAACTAGCTTGCCAGATTGAACGTAGCAACCGGCAACCGCACCGCGACCGACTGGGAAGACGGCCCGGACTTCGGTTTGACCCAAGGGTTCTTCCACCAACTCTGGTTCCAAAAGACCTTCCAAGGCATCTTGAATATCTTCTAGGAGTTTGTAGATTACGTTGTATTCCCGAACATCTACACCCGCTTCATCGGCAGCTTGTCTAGCGCCACTAGCGAAGGTGGTGTTGAAGCCAATAATTACAGCGTTACTGGCAGCTGCTAAGTCGATATCTGTCTCGGTGATTTCCCCAGCAGTAGCCAACAGCATCCGAATTTGGACTTCGTTTTGCGGGATTTGCTTGAGCGCTCCCACAATGGCTTCTACGGAACCTTGTACGTCTCCCTTCAAGATCAAGTTGAGTTCTTTCAACTCGCCTTCTTGTGCTTGAGCCGATAGGGTTGTAAGGGTAACACGACCCTGTAACAAACGGGATAAGCGTTGTCTGTCGGCGCGATCGCTAGCGAGCGCTCTGGCTTCTTTCTCGTTATGGAAGACCTCGAACTCGTCGCCTGCTGCTGGTACATCACTTAAACCTAGTACCTCGACGGCAAAGGAAGGAGAAGCAATATCTACTCTCTTGCCTCTGTCATCTACCATCGCCCGAACTTTACCGAAAGCCGAACCCGCTACCAAGATATCTCCTACATGCAGGGTGCCATTCTGAATTAGCAGGGTAGCAACTGCTCCCTTGGCTTTATCCAGATGTGCTTCAATTACAGTTCCTTTGGCGGTACGATCTGGGTTGGCAGATAGTTCTGCAACCTCTGCTACTAAGAGAATCATCTCTAAGAGCGTATCCAGGTTTTCACCTCTGATGGCGCTCACCGGAACCATGATTGTCTCACCACCCCAGTCTTCTGAGGTCAGACCATATTGGGTAAGTTCTTGTTTAACGCGCTCTGGCTGTGCCCCTTCTTTGTCAATTTTGTTAATTGCAACAACAATTGGCACTCCCGCAGCTTGGGCGTGGCTAATGGCTTCAATGGTTTGAGGACGGACACCATCATCGGCAGCTACTACCAACACGGCAATGTCTGTTACCCGCGCTCCTCTGGCCCGCATAGCTGTAAAGGCTTCGTGACCAGGAGTATCCAGGAAGACTATCTGCTGTGGTTTGCCCTCATGTACCACATCCACATGGTATGCACCAATGTGTTGAGTAATACCGCCAGCTTCGCCAGCAGCCACTTTTGTTTTGCGGATTGAGTCGAGCAGAGTTGTTTTACCGTGGTCTACGTGACCCATAATTGTCACGACTGGCGGACGGCGGTGGAGATATTCTAGGTCTTCTGCGCCGACCATTTCTGTAATTTTCCGAGCTTCTGCTTCTCGCTCGACGGTTTCGACTTCTATTTCTAGTTCTTTTCCTACCAGGGTAATCGTGGGAATATCCAGATTTTGGGTGATACTCACCGCCATGCCTTTGAGGAACAGGATTTTAACAATCTCTGTATCGGGAACGGCTAAAACGTCAGACAGTTCTTGCACAGTCAAGGGGCCTGTGATCGTCACCTTTTCGGGGCGATCGCGCTTTGTATCGGCTTCTTGTTGGCGACGGTTATTCTGATGGTCACGGCCAGAACCAGATTTAGAACCAGGTTTTCTACTGCCTCTAGCAGTTGGGGCGCTAGCAAGGCTTGCGCCTGGCATCTGCACAGGTCGAGTCGCTTTGGGTTTGGGAGGACGGGCAATGGAAAGGCTGACTTGGACGGTGGCTGGTGAGTCTAGATCGTCATCATCTAGCAAATCTTCTTCAAACTCATCATCCAATATCGGCTTGATCCGCTTGCCTTTAACGCCAGCTTTAGCCTTCTCTTTAACTTCGTCAATTATTTCCTCTTCTACCCACTTTTTGCCGCCTTTGGTCGGGCGAGGCGGAGTTGGGCGTTTTAAATCGAGGAGATCGGGTGTTACGATTGGCTCATCACCCAATCCTTGAGATTTGCCTGCTATTCCTGACATCTGCCTGGGTGGAGTAGCGATCGGCATTGCGGCTGCTACTGCTTCACCAGGGCGAGCTGGTCTGGGTCGTTGCCCCTCTCCTAGTTGTGATGGTGCAGATGGTCTATTGACCCTCTGCTCTGGTCTGCTGGGTGCAGGGGTAGGACGACTTGTTCTTTGTGGTGCACCTGGTGGAGACTGATCAGTTGGCAGTTTAGCAACTCTGGGCTTAATTTGTTCGCGATCGCCTTCGACGGGTCGTTGCCGTTGGTCGCGTTTAAGAATCGGTTTGTCTGCCTGGGATACTGGCTCATCTACCGGGGCAACTTCTGCCGCAGGTCTTGGCGGTGGGGCAGCTAATTGCGGTTTAATCGGTTTTTCCGCTTTCGGTCTGGGTGGAACTATTTTTTCTGGTTTTTGGGATGCTATTTTTTCCGACGCCTGATTTGGATTTGGCGTTTGTTCCAAGTCCTTAACAGGAGGTTGCTCTTGAGTCTCAGATTGAGTCCGGGGCACAGGTCGAGTTGGTGCTGCCGGCTTCATGGGTGAGACTGGTGTAGCGAAAGGCCGTGGTGGAGAGGGAGGATTAGCTTCAGACAAGGCAGCTTGGGTATTGGTAGCAACTGACGCCTCTGGGGCGTTGGGGGTAGTATTTCTCAATATTTTGGGTTTGCGTATTTCCAAAATTTGCTGTTTGTGGGGTGCAGCAGGTCGGGCAGATCCGCCGTTTGGTGGTGAGTTTGGTTTATGGTTGGTTGTACGTAGTTCCTTTTTGGCAAAGACATTCGTCGCTGCGAGTTTTTCCGCAGCCGTGCGGATGCTTTCTGCCTCGGATTCTGAAATCGTGCTGCTATGACTTTTGACCGAGATGCTGAGCTGGTCGCAAATTGCTAGTAGCTCTTTGTTATCCAAATTCAATTCCTTTGATAATTCATAGATTCTAACTTTGCCGTTGTTCATCCACTCTTCCCCTTTAATTTACAGTTTTAGCGGATGGTTGCCTGGGAGTGCGACATCTCCATCCTTGGATTACTGTTTTTAGACTGCCGTTCAGTTTTTGCCGGTGCCTCCAATCAGGAAAGAGAGATGTTTCGGTTTAATAATGGCATCCCCACCAGGAATGATGGTTGAGGGACACCCATAAAAATTTTTTAAATAAAAGATTTTTATAGGAACCCCTGACGCCGAACTGCGCCTGAGCGCTACCAGGTTGCCATTTTGTAGTTTCTTGTTTTGGTGATTCTGAGCCTTCCACAACACAATCGATTACATCTTGTTCTGGGAATCTTGCCTCGCCCCTCTTAATTATTTGAGAGCCGAATGCCTTTTACACCCATTTACTATTTTGGCACTAACCTTAACGATCAACAGAAGGTGTTATGAAAGCGCGACTTCGGGTTTCGCACTATTGCTCTGATGATGACGTCACAAAGTTGTTCCAATTAAATTTGGTTTTGGGTATTGCACTGGGCTAGACGTTGCAACAAGCTTTGGTACAGTGTTTCTGGCACTGATGCATGTAGCGATCGCCCTAGTCGATTTTTTTTTTGAGCTGCTTGTAAGCAACTCGTTTGCGGACAAATATAGGCAGAACGCCCCATGCCCTGATCTAATTGTACCTTTCCCGATGGAAAGACGCGGACAATCCGCCAAAACTCATCTTTTGAGCCTACTTTCCGGCAACTAATACAGCGCCGATAATTTGGTTTCATCGCTTCTGGGTGATCTCAGTCGAGCATTCTGGATGTAAAAAGAAGTTTATTATGACTATTTTTTACTCATACCAAGTAGCTTTTGAGAAAATAATCCTTGAGACTGACGACTACAATCTACAGTATCAAAACTTTACAAAATTAATCAATTATTCATCATCGTCATTGTCAAAAGTATCCTCCTCTTCTGATCCGTCCTGATTTTCATCCTCGAATTCTTCCTCATATTCAAGATCGTCTTCCTCTGATTCCTCTGATTGATATTTTGTTCTTACAGCCAGAAACTTAGCATCTTCTCCTGCATAGTCATATTTAGCTTTGTCTTTGATGTCTATTTTCCAACCAGTCAGACGGGCTGCCAAACGGACATTTTGTCCTTCTTTGCCTATGGCTAAACTCAATTGATCTTCGGCCACTAGTACGTGAGTTTGCCGGGATTCTGGGTCCATTAGGCGTACTTCATCTACCCGTGCTGGACTTAAAGCATTAGCGATATATGTTGCTGGGTCTGGCGACCAGCGAATTACGTCTATTTTTTCACCACGTAATTCGTTAACTACCACTTGAATTCGCGATCCCCTGGCTCCGATACAAGCGCCTACTGGGTCTACATCGCGGTCAAGGGTATCTACAGCTATTTTAGTCCGGGGACCCACATAACGGGAAGGGGGGTTTGCCTCCCTCGCTACGGCAACAATCCGTACCACTTCATCTTCGATTTCTGGAACTTCGTTGGCAAACAAATAAACCACCAAACCAGCATCAGCACGAGACACAAGCAACTGTGGCCCTCGTTGCTGACCTTGGGAGACTTTTTTGAGATATACCTTGAAGGTGGCATTTGCGCGATAATTATCGTTGGGCAGCTGTTCCCGCTTTGGTAATTCGGCTTCTACTTCTGGTTGACCAAAGCCACTGCTAACTGCCAGAACTACTGATTGCCGCTCAAACCGCAGAACTCTTGCTTGCAGGACAGTTCCTTCTAAATCTTGGAACTCTTCTTGCACCATTTGGCGCTGTTGATCCCGTAATTTTTGCGCTAGTACCTGCTTGGTTTGCATCGCCGCCATCCGACCAAACTCTCCTTGGTCGGGGGTCACATCCAGCACCACAGAGTCCCCTAACTGCGCTTCGGGAGCTACTTGTTGAACTTCATCTAGGGAAATCTGGTGGTCTGTGTTATTGACTGCTTCGACAATGGTTTTGGTGGAAAGAACGCGAAAGCCTTCTCCTTCAATATCAAGTTCTACTTCAAAATTCTCAAAATAATCTTCGTCAAACTGTTTGCGTTCTAAATTTTGGGCGCGACGATAACGTTCGTAGCCTTTGAGTAGTGCTTCTCTAATAGCTGATTGAACTGCAAGACGGGGTAAATTCCGCTCACGACTTATACTTTCAATTAATTCTTTTAATCCAGGTAAAGTAACCATTGACATAAGCAATCTCCTTTAAAAATTAGGGAATGGGGACTGGGCATGGGGCATGGGGCATTGGGCATGGGGCATTGGGCATGGGGCATTGGTGCAAAGGGGAAAAACTTGCAGCAACTTCCCCTCTGCTCCTCTGCTCCTCTGCTCCTCTGCTCCTCTGCTCCTCCAATCCCTAGTCCCTAGTCCCTAGCCTTTAGTCACCCGTTTATCGGCGCTCGTCTAGCTGCACCTTAGTAATTAGGGAGCGGGGAATTTCGACTACACGACCTTTTTGGTTTAAGTAAAGTGCTGTCTCATCCCGGCGAATCAACTGACCAGTCCACTCTGGTTGTCCGTCGTAGGGGGGCATTGTGGAGATGATGACAGGAAATCCTTTAAAGGAAATAAACTCCCTGTCTGTTACCAGTTGCCGCGAAATCCCAGGACTAGACACTTCCAGGACATAAGCATCTGGAACGATTTGGGCAGCATCTAAGGAGGCTTCTAAAGCACGGCTCATCCTCTCACAATCATTTAACCCGGTGTCTTGCTCAGGATTGCGAATGTCTACCCGCAAAACTGGTGGACTTTGGTTAGTGTGAAAAACCACGCCAACCACTTCCAATCCCAGTTCTTCTGCTACTGGTGTCGCCAAATCAATAATTTGTGGAACTAAAGGATGAGCCATGAGAAAATTCAATAAAAAAAGTGGGCACTGACCCACTTCCTGCGATAGGTATATCTTCCAAGAAGTCTTGTGACGAATCAATTATGATTCGCCTAATTCGTAGTTTAGCGCATTTCTTTTATAGTCGTGTATTGGGCGTTGGGCATTGGGCATTGGGCATTGGGCATTGGGCATTGGGCATGGTTCAATAATCAGTAGTTCTTATTCTGCCTCCCCTGCCTCCCCTGCCTCCCCTGCTCCCCCTGCTTCTTCTGCCCCCTGCCTCATCTTTTCACTATTGCTGGAACTGATACTTGTGTTCGTAACTGTCTGGTTTGATCGATAATTTGCTCTATGTCTTCTTGGGACAAACGCTGGACGTAGTTGATTTTGATTTCCTCTAAGAAGTCAAAAAGTAAACTCTGAATTTCTGAGAGTACGTTTTTTTCCTTTATTTGAGATCCTAAGACTTTGCTAAAGCTTTCTACTAGTTGACTGGTGAGTTTTGCGCCAACAGGATCTTCAACAGCATTAACTAACGTTTTGTAAAGATTAGTTATGATTTGAGTTGCCAGTTGTTCGCTTAACTGGATTTGAGCCTGTCCCACGCCAGGGAGGTTCTGAAGGTCGCGGTAGACGGGGACTTGGTGGAAGACGGTTTCGATGTTGTGGCGCAAAATGGCGACGATCGCAGGTTGGATTTCGGGTAGCACTTGGTAGACAATTGTCTTTACTAAAAGACCTGCGATCGCTTCCACTTCATTTACATTATTAATATCTATGTAGGGACGTAAATTTTCTTGTTGCACTAGCCAGCGCGTTAAGTCACCCTTCTGAATTGAACCCTGAACCTGGTTAATTACTCTCACCACTACAACTTCTGTGAGTTCTTCAGCAAAGTTGGCGACAATTCCCTGATGAATTTGCTTTCGCACTGGATGCAAATTTAACAACTGCGCTTGATCGAGGCGGATTACTACAGCTAAAATTCGCAGCCACCGCCAAAATGGCAGTAGTAAAAATAGGTCGTACCAACGCCACAATACTGCTTCAACCCAGCTTAAGCCAGGATGTCGGCGTCTAATTAAGAAAGTGCGCCCTAACAATTCTATGCCGAATAAAATCACAAAGGGTAAGTCAATAATCCAGAAATTATCAACAAATTCGCCATTTTCACCGATTTGGCGGAAGTAGTTAGAGGCAATCAAAGGGCGGATGCTCTCGTTAAAAAAATTAATTTCTTTAACCCAGCCATTTTGTGATAGGTAGGGCTGACTCCAAAAAGTGGCAAAGGACTGTTTTGCAGATTCTTTACCAATGTGCGATCGCATCCGCTTTTTGATTTTTTCCAGAGTCCCACTCTTATTCACTCCCGCAAACGGGTTACTGTCAATCATCTCGCTGCTAAGACGCCTTATTTCATCTAGCCTGCTATTTACCTGAGAAGACTCTAACCCTGTTTGGTTGACTTGTTCTTCTAATGCGTCTACTGTTTCTAGATAACTTTTTGTGTCTCGATGGGGTTCGATACCTTTTATTGGGTCATAAATCTGAATAATTTGGGGAAGTTTTCGCAAGTAGAAATCTCGCCAAGGTACGTAACTTAAATTAAACAAAACTAAACCTAAATTTACGGTGGCAGTAATTGCCATTATTCTTTCAAACCAAATATTCTGTTGTTTAGAAGATTTTATATTTTTCATGCTTTGTCATATATTATACAGTTTTGACTATTTGGAATATAAGCTCTTTCATTTATCGAAACAGAATTCAGGAGCCAGAATGGGCTAAACCCTAGCTATCCGTTAACAGAATGTATTTTGAAGGAAGGTGGTCAAAACCCGCTCCGTTCGCGCAGCATCTCTAATTGCCCTCGCTCTAGCTTGACACAAGTGACAGATATATGCACTACTGTAATTTAGTGTTCAATGGGTGGATTCGATTCAAATGATGCTGTATCTCTGCTAATACAAGATACTCCTTTTGATGGATGACACAAATTAGTTTTTGTCTAGAAAGTTAAATTTGACAAAAATAATTCATAAATTATTCAAAAAACATTAAAAAATTGCGAAAAAAGTTATTAAACAAACTTAAAATGCAGCTGTTAACATTTATAATCCTGCTGATTTAACTCAAAGGAGTTTTAAGTATGTGGTGTGGGTTTGGAAAATCAAGCGCGAACTTTGCTGTTACTTGCCTGATAACTGCTAGCGTCGTAATTGCAGACACAGGTTTCGCAGCCTCTCAACGTAGCTATACCCCTCAGCAATTCCGTGCTGTGTTGCGAGGGTTAGGCTATAACGTCAAGGTAACAAATGGCCCTTTGACGGATGACCAAACTAAAAAGGCAATTCGTGAATTTCAGACGGGTTATAAGCTAAAACCAGTTGATGGAATAGCAGGGCCAAAAACCCAACAATTTGCTGCTAACATCGTTCAGATTTTGCACACAAATTTGAATGCAGTGGTAAAGCCAAATCCTCCCCTACCGCGAGATCATTTTTATGGTTCCCGCACGGAAGAAGTGGTGAAGGAGTATCAGAAAAAATATCAGTTGCAAGAAACTGGAATTGCTAATTTAGCACTCCGCCAAAAGCTGAATGAAGAAGCAAAGACAGTCATCAGTCAGCCAACAGCTAAACCAACACCTACACCGACGGGTAAACCAACAGCTAGACCGACGGCTAGACCAACAGCTACACCAACAGCTACACCAACAGCTACACCAACAGCTACACCGACAGCTACACCAACAGCTACGCCAACACCTACACCGACAGCTACGCCAACAGCTACGCCAACAGCTACGCCGACAGCTACACCAACAGCTACACCGACAACTACACCCTAATCGCCAGCAAAAACTCCTACTCCAAATCCTCTCAAGTCATTTGATTTGGTTCTTCTAAGGGTCTGCCCTTGGGCATAGGTAAAATTGGACGGCGGTCATTGTAAGGCATAGGAATGTACTGGACGCTGGGTCGGCCTCCTTGTGGCTGTGGGTACAAATCCATGAGATCATAAATAGAATGGGGCAGTCCGACAGTTACGGGCAGCCCCATTTCTGTTGCTTCTTCTATAGTTATGGGATAGTCGTGGGTGACGCGGCCAGTTGTCAAGGCTTCGATAATCGATTCAATATTTTCTGGCAGAACTTTTTGTTTGGGTATACTGTCTTTTAGCAGAGTTCGTACAAACCTCTGTACCTGTTGAATTGCTTTGCGTGAGAGGTCGGCCATAATGAGAGTTTGGTCATCAATCTCACCGATAGGTTTATCTTCAACTACTTTTAGGATACTTGCTGCTGGGTAATTACCTAACTGGGGATCAACTGGCCCTAAGACAGCGTTAGCATCCATAATAATTTCATCAGAGGCGAGTGCAAGCATTGTACCGCCACTCATAGCATAGTGGGGTACAAAGACTGTAACTTTTGCCTGGTGGCGAATTAATGCTCTGGCGATTTGTTCTGTAGCTAAAACCAAACCACCAGGAGTGTGCAAAATTAAGTCAATCGGCACATCTGGGGGTGTAAGGCGAATTGCTCGCAATATTTGTTCTGAGTCTTCGATAGTAATGTAGCGAGATAAGGGAATTCCCAGGAAACTAATAGACTCTTGGCGGTGAATCAGCAAAATTACCCGACTTTTGCGTTCCTGCTGGAATTGTTGTAAAGCACGCAAGCGCCGATATTCTACTTGACGTTTTTGCCAAAGGGGTTGCAAAGAAGTCAGAAGCAGGAAAATCCAGAATAAATCACCAATACCAAAGCCCATAAATATTAATTTTTGTTCAAAAATAACGGTTGTCGTCATTATTGTGACAATTTTTGGGCGATCGCATTTCTATCTGTAGGTTTAATTTAGTAAGGTAGGATGTATATACTCAAGTAAGGATTCCTTACTTTTGATAGCAAATGCTAGGAGGCAAGTCATGCTCGCCAAGTTAACTTCTAAGAATCAATTAACGTTGCCTAAAAGTATTACTCGTGAAATTGGGGAGGCTGAGTATTTTGAGGTAAAGGTGGAGGGGGGGCAAATTATTCTGACTCCTGTAAAAATTCATCGGGCTGATGCGGTTCGATCTAAGCTGGCGGATTTAGGGCTGAGTGAGCAGGATGTGGCTGATGCGGTGGCTTGGGCGCGTCAGTCGTGATGGGTTGTCCACGGGTGGTAATTGATACTAATATCATCATCTCGGCGCTGATATTTGGGGGCAGAGTATCTAGGCTTCGTTTGGCATGGCAGGACGATCTCTTCACTCCCCTGGTTTCTAAAGCGACAACGACTGAGTTAATCCGAGTGCTGGCTTATCCAAAGTTTAAGCTCACGCCAACTGAGCAAGAAGATTTACTGTCGGATTACATACTCTTTTGTGAAGCTGTAGCGATGCCCGACCGCTTGCCTGTAATTCCTGAATGTCGTGACCCGTTTGATGTACCTTTTTTACTTTTGGCTATGGTCAGTGAGGCGGATTATCTTGTGACAGGCGATCGCAATTTACTCAGTCTAAAAGATAATTTTTCTTGCCCGATTATCACGGCTGAATATTTTCTAAATGTTATTGATGGTCAGTCGCCCTAATTTTTCCGGTGATGCTGTAGGTTTAAAATTCACTGATTACACTAAAGAAAAGTATTATTAAAAAACTTAATATTATTACGAATTACAAATTACGAATTATTTAGTACTCCCTTCGCCAAATCTTGATAGTGTCGTCATCACCACCACTAACTAGGGTTTGACCATCGGGACTGAAGGCGACGCATCGAACATAACTAGAATGTCCTACAAGTGTGCTGATTTCTCTGCCACTTTGTACGTGCCACAGTTTGATAGTGTTGTCCCAACTGCCACTAGCAAGAAATTGACCATCGTGGCTAAAGGCAACTGACCAAATTGAATCAGAATGACCAATAAGAGTACGAATTTCTTTGCCTGTATTTACATCCCACAATTTAATTGTGTTGTCACCACTACCACTGGCGATAATTTCCCCATCCTTGCTGAAGGCGATACAGTTAACAAAGAAGGAATGACCTAATAATGTGCAAATGTTTCTGCCTGTGTATACTTGCCATAATTTAATGGTGTAATCAGTACTGGCACTAGCCACAAGCTGTCTATCTTTGCTATTCGTTGCAGGCGTTGTTGGAGAATAGGCAACTGACGAAACTGAGTCAGAATGGCCTATCAGAGTTTGGGTTTCTATGCCTGTGTGTACTTGCCACAGTTTAATTGTGCAGTCAACACTGCCACTAGCTAGAAATTTGCCATCTGGACTAAAGGCAACGGAATTTACCCAATTAGTATGACCTGTGAGAGTACGAATTTCTTTGCCTGTGTTTATATCCCACAATTTGATGGTGTTATCCCAACTACCGCTAGCTAAAATTTCCCAGTTCAGTTCTGCAACTCCCGCAGATTTGCCTGACTCCCTTTGATAAGAAAGCTTTGAGGAGACTGGGCTAAAGGCGACGGAATGAACCATACTGGAATGACCAGAAGACCAACGACCTAGTTGACGCACTAGCTTGCCAGTACCTAGTTGCCAAAGTTTAATAGTATGGTCATTACTGCCGCTAGCAATAAATTGCCCGTCTGAGCTAATGGCGATCGCATGAACCATACTAGAATGACCTTTGAGGGTCTGTACACATTGCCACTTCTGTTGATCTAATACAAGTGGAGGTGGTTTAAGTCTACGCGTTATCACTAAGTTAGATGATATTGGTGGTATTTTATCGCCACCAGTATCAGAACTCAATAAATCCAACCACTCCTGCACAGACTGGGGACGATAGGTTGACTCCAAATCCATGCCGCACATAATAGCCTGATTTACCCTGTCGCTGATTTTAGGATTAAAATATTGTGGTGGTTCTAAATTAATATTGTGGCGTCTATCATCTGCACTTGTCGGTATAACTGCGGTAAGCAAATTATACAAAGTAGCAGCTAAGGCGTAGATATCAATATATTCTCCTCGTGGCGCTTCTGATTCATACTGCTCAGGTGGGGCAAAACCAGGAGTACGATACACTGTATGCCTTTGGATCATATTGGGAATAAATTCTCTAGCGATGCCAAAATCTATCAGCACTGCTTCTGCTTTATCAATGCGGATCATAATATTACGTGGTTTGAGATCCCGATGCAGCAGCCCTTTAGAGTGAATTAGCGTTAAAGCGTCGCCAATTTGCCTAATGTACAGTAGCGCTTCTCCTTCTGATAGCACTCCCATCCGTCTTAGGCGCTGTCCTAAGTCTTCGCCTTCGATGTAATCCATCACCATGCAGGGCAAATTTCCCTCATCAAAGATGGTTTCTATCTGTACTATATGAGGATGATGACACACAGCCAGCCTTACTGCTTCATCACGGAAGTCTTGCCGTAACTTGTTTCGGTGGAGTATCCAGGCGGGGTGATTCAAGATTTCTTCTTTAAGAGTTTTAATCACTCGCAGTTGATTCCGTTGATTTCTGGCAAGATAAGTAATGCCAATTCCGCCTTCACCTAGTTGGCTTTCAATAATGTACCGTCCACCGAATAAAGACTTTCCTGCATTCCACACCATTAGTAATATTTGACAATTCCTGGTATTTATTTTGGCACGGTATCAGAACAGCCAACACGAATTTTTGGAAATTCAATTTTGTTTCGCTGTTGTAGCTTTTTGCATTATTTACTTAGAGAACATTTTCATTAACCTCAATAATTACTAATATAGAGTTGGGTAATACCTTAATAGTTTTAGGTAAACTATACCTTTACAGCAAAATTTTATTTAATTGTTCATGCTAAAGTAAACGATGACTTTAGCGATATTTGGTCACAATAATTTGACTTGTAGGTAATGTGAAATTATGCTAAAGAATCTAAAGCTGAAACAAAAATTTACAATTCTCCTACTGATAATTCTAACATTCGGTCTAAGCTTGAGTGGATTTGCTCTTTCTTCTCTGCTTAGAGAGAATGCTAAACAAGATATTAGCTCAACAGGTCTTATGCTCATGCAAACCATGAGTTCTATTCGTAAATATACCAATACTCAAGTTAATCCAGAGCTAGCTGATAAATTGGCAACTGAGTTTCTGCCGCAAAGTGTGCCTGCATACTCAGCACGGGAGGTATTTGAGATTTTACGGAAAACACCAGACTACCGTGATTTCTTTTACAAAGAAGCAACTCTCAATCCCACAAATCTTCGGGATAAGGCTGACGTTTTTGAGACGGAAATTGTAGAAAAGTTCAGAAATAAATCAGACCTTAAAGAACTGAGTGGATTTCGCTCAATTCCTGGTGGAGATATATTTTATATTGCTCGTCCCTTACCAGTTTCTGAACAAAGTTGTTTAGTCTGTCATAGTGTACCAGAAGCTGCACCTCCAAGTATGATTAATCTTTATGGTACAGCTAATGGATTTGGGTGGAAGCTGAATGAAATTGTCGGCGCTCAGATTATTACAGTACCAGCAAATAACGTCATCAACAAAGCTCATCAGTCTTCCTTAGTAATTATTCTAATTGTATCAACTATTTTTATAGCTACTATCCTGTTAGTAAACTATTTCTTGAATCGACAAGTTGTTATACCTCTCAAACGCATGACTCGCATCGCTGAAGAAGTTAGTACTGGACACATGGAAGTTGAATTTGAGCAAATGTCTAATGATGAAATCGGTAATTTAGCTAAAGCCTTTAAACGGATGCAGTTAAGTTTAGAAATGGCAATGAAAAGAATCAAACGCACTCAAGGAAGTATAGGGGATTAAAATAGTAATTCGTAATGACGCTCGTTCCTTGCTAACGCTGTGCTATCGCTAAGAGACGCCACGCGAACGTTAAGGTAATTTGTGATTCAGTTGTGCAACGAAGATTTAGACTCAACCACAAAAATGGCTGCGCTTAGTTGCTCTTTACTTAAACTTTGAGAATTAGTTAAACAATTCAAAATTATCTCTAAATGAATGGTGGCCTAAATATTTATTTATGAGAATAAGCTTTTTTTGAACTCAAAAGCTGCTTGAAAGTCAGGAATTTCCCTGGCTATGAGTTCAATAAATTGGTCGGGTGAAATGTAAGGATTTTGATCTAATATTTCTTCTATAACGATATTTGCCATAGGCCCAATGTGGTAAGCTAACTCTTGGTGACAATGTTTAATAAATGCTGGTTGGAGGGGAGGTTGCTGTTCTTTGATTTGCCCAATTTGCGGAATAGCTGATGAAGTAGGTGAACTAAAAATTGTTTCTCCAGGTTGGTTGTATGACTGCGATATTGCCGACATAGGCTGAAATTCAGGATTAAATACGGTGGGGGGCAAATCATCAAGCATGATTGCAGGAGACATTACCAGTTTTGGTTCTCCAATCCGCTCTAAATCTATAAGAACTTCACTTGCTGCTTGGTATCGCTTGTTAGGTCTATCTGCTAACATCTGATCGATTACTTGAGCGAATCCATCAGTAACATAGGTATAATAACGCCAGTTCCATTCTAAGGAATATTGATCCATTAGTAAGGATGGATCTCTACCTGTGAGTAATACAATAGCTGTTACTCCCAAAGCATAAAGGTCACTAGAGGGAGAACATAAACCCAAGCTAATCTGTTCACGCGGAGCATACCCCACTTTACCGACAAGGGACATTTTGCCAACAAAAGTCACCTGGTTGTTAGAACTTCTGCTTTCATTCATGTCAGCAATTTGCTTGCCTACACCGAAATCAATCAGCACTGGCAGATCCTTACCATCAGGTAACATGATATTATCAGGCGAAATATCTCGATGGATAATGTTGTGCTGGTGAACATATTCCAAAACAGGTAGCAGATTTTTTAGCCACTCTATAACTTCTTCTTCAGAAAAGTTTCTTCCTTGACGTTGAAGTTCTCCTAGCAGCCTAGAATATGTTTTACCGTCAACATACTCTTGTACTAGGAATAACCGACCATCTCCTTCAAAGCAAGCCAAAAACTTGGGAATTTGAGGATGTTGTAATTGATGAAGAATTTTTGCTTCTCTTTTAAACAAGTTGCGATATTGTTCCAGCCCACTCTCCCCTGTGCCAATGGGCGCAAACTCCTTGAGAACACAAGCTTCATTAAACCGACGAGTGTCAAAGGCCAAGTAAGTTCGCCCCAATCCTCCCTGCCCCAGAAGTTTTTGGATAATATAGCGGTTATCGATTAGAGTTCCAGCAGCTATTTCTGGTCTTGTCATAGGGGACTGTGACATTTCATCGCACTCCTAGCGATTTTATTATTGATTAATTATTCAGTTTGCTGAAAGTCAGAAACTCTAGCAGATAAAAGCTTATAACATCCTTAAAATTGAGGTTAGCATCACTGTCAAGACAAGGAAATACACTCTTCTACAATCTTTCGACGGTCTTGTGTGACCAAATAGACAATTTTTACCTGAGTAGTTCGATCATACTACTCATACTTACGTATTTTAGCAGCCAGAATTTAATCAGTGTCTGCGGTAATCTCTGCGACTGCTCTGGGCATCGCCTTTTGGATTTGCAGATGAACCACATTTTACCTCTAGTAATTCAATTGGCACTGAGCTTTGGAACAGTAAGGATATAGCATGATATGATAGTTTCTCAGAAAAACTAAGGTTGCTATAGACTTCCCGAAAAAATTATTATATGTATTTCAAGTGCTGAATATGCGTTAGCGCAGCTCGTCGTAGACATCGCTCTCAAAAATTAATCTTTCTGAGAGTTAATATCGTTATCAAATAACTGCTTCGGCATGGGCTATCAAAGTTTTCATTACAAGTGATTCCTCAAGAGCAGAAAATTACGCTACGTATAATAAAATACTTTTGAAGCTACAATAATTCATCTAGTTCATCCGGATTCACGCCCAACTGACGCAAACGTTCTGCTAATTGTTCCGCTTTTCGTTTGGCTTGAGTAGCTTCTTGTTTAGCTTCTATAGCTTCTTGTTTAGCTTCCCTAGCTTCTTGTTCAGCAATCATAGCTCGTTCAGTTGCAGCAGCAGCTTCCTCTGCGGGTGCGGGAATTAATTCTCCCGTCAAAGTGAACCACCTCAACCACAACCTTTCAATATCTCGAAATGAACCTTGCCATAAGCCTAAACTTAAATCTATCTCTGGCATTAGTAGGTATCCATTAGTCAAGTTCATCGGTTCATAATGACCGCCGACTAACTGAAAAGCCCGAAGTTCATTAGTATAGCGACTAAAAACAACATAGTAAGGAATCCGCAAAATTCGCTCATAAACTTCCCATTTGCTAGGAGGTTTATCTGCTGCACTTTCTCTTGTTGTGCCTAAATCTTCGTCTTCCGTACCTGGAGATAATAACTCAACAACCACGAAGGGATTTACTGGCTCTTGCCAAGTTACATAACTTAATCGTAAGTCTTGCCCTTTGTATAATTTTCTTACCCCTACTACACCAAACCAATCTGGGCGCTTATACCACAAAGGATGCTGTAAATCATAATAGAGATTAAGGTCAGCCGCACTGTAGACTAGTTCCGGATTCCAGTTAATCGGCTGAAAAGTTAAGTATAAAAGTAAGGGTTGTAAAAAGTGAAAATCGTCTGGCAAGCCTGGTTCCTCTGGGTTATCACTTGGTAAATCATACATCGTTGGTAGTGTTTCCCAAGGAGGAAGCGGCGGGTCAGATTGGCGAATATAGTGAGGAGAAGAAGTCATAGTAAAAATTGGGTTTAATATTTTTCGGCTATTATTTTTATTGATTACTTTGCCCTTGGATCTTCATTAGGAGGATGTAAGCCAGCTTGAATCCAAAAACCTCGCGCACTCAGAATAGAGTCATTTTCTGGATAGCGTTCGTCGTTCATATCAAGTCGCTTGCATGTTGCTCTACCAGTGGCGGTAACTCCAATAATTGTCTTACCATTTGCTGACCAAAGAAAAATTGTCTTACCATTTGCTGACCAAAGAAAATGCTCTGACCAAATTTGTTGACGAGGATTAAATAGGGGTACTATTGCTTTAGTCTCTGAGTCATATCCAGCGACAAAGTTGTAGCGATGTTCATTACAACGACGACAAGCCAAGGCTAAATTATTAAGTTCATCAGAACCACCAATAGACTTTGGTATCAAATGGTCTACTGTAAATATTGTAGTGGAAATGCGTTCTGGAGAATGGCAATATTCGCACAGATAATTTGCGCGTTTACGGACAATTTCTTTAGTAGCATCATCAATCATTGTGTTGAGCTACTAACATCGCATTTATATGGGTAAAAATCCTATCTAGTTCTGCAATCTCTTCAAGTTCGATAATTTCTTCTGGAGTTAGTAAATCAACTTTTTTGCGTTCTAAAAGTTCTTCCATCCGTGCTTGCAGTTCATCATTAAATTTGAATAGGTGAAACTTATCCAGCTTTTCTATTCTGATACTGCGGATTAAGGATGAAGGTCTAGCAATTGCAGTCATTATACTGAGGGCGATACAATTTATCAATATTGTGTTTCTATTGTAGTGTTTTAATAGCTATGAACATTGATATTACTTGGTTTTAAATCCCGATGTAGTAATCCAGGATTTGTTCTCTGAGGGTTTTGATGACTCGCAATTCACCTCGTCGATTTTTTGCTAGATAGGTAATGCCAATTCCACCTTCACCCAATTTTCTCTCGATTATGTAGCGATCGCCAAATAACTGCTGCCCTGGATTCCACGCCATAGATAAAAACCGTAGTTTTATTGGTATTTATTTTGGCACACACAAAACTCTGTCTTGTGTCGATAAAGATTTAAGGTGCTGCTGATGCAGCCTAAAATAAGCAGTGTATTCAATCGTAATAAACTTATGGTGTAGGCGTAGCCCGTCGTAGACATCGCAGTTGTTAAACCCTCGTCTTACCTAACAACTGCTATTCAGCCCTACTTAATCATTTGTGAGAAATAAGATCCCCGACTTGTCAAAGAAGCCGGGGATCAGTGGCTTTTAATTTTTCCTAAAACATTCATCACACTTCTGGCTCAATTCCCGCCGCCCGCAATTGTGCTGTTAGTCGTTCAGCGCGTTGGCGTTCTTGTTCGGCGCGTTGGCGTTCCTGTTCGGCACGCTGGCGTTCCTGTTCGGCTAACTCGGAACCCCAAGGTAAAAGGTTTCCTTGTTCATCCCACCACCGCAACCACTTTCCTGTGCGGTTTTCACGAGTACCTTGCCACACCCCAAGGTAAAGATTCATTTCTGCTATCCAGTAGCGTTGATTTTCATCAGGCTCTTGCAAAATGTACTGTTCTGTGTTGTGTAAGCGATACATTTCGATACTGCCGCTATCTGGCTCAAAGATGATGTAGTTTGGTACTTTTAAGATGCGCTCGTAGAAAAACCATTTCCCTGGGGGATATGTCGCTTTGATAGAATATTCTGTCTCCTGTGTATCGGAAATAAATTCCATTACAATTACGGGAATTTCACCTTGTAGTTGAGGGGTATAACTGCGTGTTACTTCTTCTCTACTAACATTAATTTTGGCAATAAAAGCCCAATCAGGGGCTTTAATGACCATTTTGTTGTTTAGGGTGGCACAAATACCGTAATTAGTTGTTGTTAGAGTATTAGTTGAAATTTTTCCGACTAATTGTAGGCTTTCCGTGAGTGCAGCAGCTAAAGCTGGTTGATTGATGTTGTCCACTGGATCATCTGGGAGTTTGTAATCATCGGGTAGTTTTTCCCAAGTGATTTGGTAGTCTTGGGTGAGGGTTGTCATAGTGGGTTTTCCTTTGGAATTGGGCATTGGGCATTGGGCATTGGGCATTGGGCATTGGGCATTAGTTATTAATTCTTCTCCCCCTACTCGCTCATCTTCCCAGTACCCAGTCCCAGAATTACTCATCTTCATCAGGTTCTAAATCGTCTGCTGTCAATTCCTGATGCGGGATGGCGGCGATAATCGCATCTATTACTTTAGATACTGGTAATATTTCAATATTTAAGTCAGGAAATTTTGTCCCTTTTGGCACGATCGCTCTTTTAAATCCCAACTTAGCTGCTTCTTTCAACCGCAATTCCATTTGGGAAACCGATCGCACTTGTCCACCTAAGCCAACTTCACCGATTAATACTGTACCTGGATCGACGATGCGATCGCGGAAACTAGCTACAATTGCGATCGCAATTCCCAAATCTACCGCAGGTTCTTCCACATTCAACCCACCCGCAGAAGCAACGTAAGAATCCAATTTCGACATGGGAATTCCCACCCGTTTTTCTAAGACGGCAAGAATTTGCACTAAGCGGTTGTAATCTACGCCAGTACCAGCACGACGGGGTGAGGGATAGCTGGTGGGACTCACCAAAGCTTGCAATTCTACAACTATCGGGCGAGTGCCTTCGCAAGCAACGACAATGGCAGTACCAGGTGCAGGATCATCACGGTTGCCTAAAAATAGCTCTGAGGGGTTGGCAACTTCCCGCAGTCCATCTGTCACCATTTCAAAGATGCCGATTTCGTGAGTTGCCCCAAAACGGTTTTTCACTGTCCGTAATAACCGATGGGAGGCAAAGCGATCGCCTTCAAAATACAACACAGTATCCACTAAATGTTCTAAAACTTTTGGCCCTGCGATCGCTCCTTCTTTGGTAACGTGTCCCACAATCAGCATAGTGACATCTTCGTGCTTTGCCACCTTCATCAATGCTGCCGTACATTCCCGTACCTGAGCTACTGAACCTGGTGCAGAAGTCAGCGCTGGAAAAAACACTGTTTGGATACTATCAATCACCGCCACGTTAGGCTTTAAAGAGTCTATTTCCCGTAAAATTTCTTCTAAATCTGTTTCTGGTAGTACATATAAATCTGCACCTATACTGTCAGGGTCTATGGGAAGTGTCGCATCTACTACCACAGTGGTATTCTCATCATTAACCACATTTACACTTTTTGATACTCCTAAACGAGAAGCTCGTAATTTTACTTGCTGTCCCGATTCTTCACCAGTTACGTAAAGGATGCGATATTTCTGTGCTAATTGATTTGATACTTGCAACAATAAAGTCGATTTACCAATACCTGGATCGCCACCAATCAGCACCATAGAGCCAGGGACAACCCCGCCACCAAGCACTCGATCCAATTCTCCATAACCAGACTCCCACCGGGCAATTTGGCGATCGGTAATTTGGTTAAATGTTAAAGAGGCTCGCGCTTTAGCTGGTTTAGCCTGAGATTTGCCATTAGTTTGAGTTGATTGCCAACCACTCACTCCTCCCCGACTGGGTACATCTACTGAGGATTGAATAGAAATTTGTTCTTCTAGAGAGTTGTAAGTGCCACAAGCAGGACATTTACCAAACCATTGGGGCGATTCTGCTCCACATTCATTACACACAAAAAAGGTTTTTGCCTTTGCCATTCTTAAATCTTATTAAATAATCTTAATATTTACTTAATTCTTGAAAAAAACTAAAAACTAATAATAGTAGTATTTAGAGCTTTTTCCAAATCAATTGATGGAATGATATCTTAATATTATGGTATTAAAAATTAATCATGTAAATTTTTAGTGAAGGAGCGTTGAGAAACTTGGAAAGCCATAAAGAAAAAATCTTGGTGGTAGACGACGAAGCCAGCATTCGCCGGATTTTGGAAACGCGCCTTTCCATGATTGGCTACGATGTAGTAACGGCTGGCGACGGGGAAGAAGCATTAGATATTTTTCGCAAAACTGATCCTGATCTAGTAGTTTTAGATGTAATGATGCCAAAGCTAGACGGCTATGGTGTATGTCAAGAATTACGAAAAGAATCAGATGTCCCTATTATTATGCTAACAGCCTTGGGGGATGTGGCCGATCGCATCACCGGTCTAGAATTGGGTGCTGATGACTACGTAGTTAAACCATTTTCCCCCAAAGAGTTAGAAGCTCGAATTCGCTCGGTATTGCGGCGGGTAGATAAAAACGGTGCTTCTGGCATTCCCAGTTCTGGAGTAATCCATGTCGCTAACATCAAAATCGATACGAATAAGCGTCAAGTTTACAAAGGCGATGAGCGGATTCGATTGACCGGCATGGAGTTCAGCTTACTAGAGTTGTTAGTCAGTCGCTCTGGAGAAGCTTTTTCTCGTTCGGAAATTTTGCAGGAAGTTTGGGGTTACACACCAGAGCGCCATGTTGATACCCGCGTAGTGGATGTGCATATATCCCGTCTGCGGGCAAAATTAGAAGATGATCCTAGCAACCCAGAATTGATTCTTACAGCCCGAGGTACTGGTTATCTTTTCCAGCGAATTATTGAACCAGGGGAGGAGTGAGGAGATGAGGCAGGGGGGAGGGGGAGCAGGGGAAGCAGGGGGAGAAGAACTATTAATTATTGTCCAATGCCCAATGCCCAATGCCCAATGCCCAATGCCCAATGCCCAATGCCCAATGCCCAATGCCCAATGACTAATGACTAATGACCAAACCTGATCCTAATCGAATTTTGCGGCGTCTACCCATTGTCGTGGGTGGGCTAGGCGCTGTACTTTTGCTGATTAACCGTTTATTGACACCAGAACTAACCCAATCTCAATCGCGTGGTGATGTGGTGGGTGTGATTTTGAGTGCAGTGTTAATTTTGACGGGTTTAATTTGGCAGCAAGTTCAGCCGCGATCGCCTGATACTGTAGAACTAATTGGTGAAGTTGGTTTTGTACTAGCAGCAGATTTACCTGAAGCCGTGAAAACAGAGCTAGCCTGGGCATCTCATTTATTGTTGACCAATACAGTAACGCGATCGCTGGTGGTTTATTATCAAGGTAAAGTTTTGTTGCGTCGTGGGATTCTGGGTACTAAAGCTGAGGTTGTACCAGGAGTAATTTTAAAACAGGTACTCGAAAAACAAAAGCCGATTTATCTAGTTGCGCTAAAAGTATATCCAGGTAGGCTTGAATTTGATTATTTACCAGAAAATACTCAAGGTGTAATTTGTCAACCTATTGGTAAGCAAGGCGCTCTAATTTTAGGCGCTAATGCTCCTCGCAGTTACACCAAACAAGATGAAAACTGGATTGCCGCAATTGCTGATAAACTAGCCGTTACTCTTGGCTCTTAGGTGATTCCCTAATTTAGAATTTAATTTAAAATCAGCAATCCAAAATCTAAAATCTAAAATCTAAAATTCAATCACCAAGAAGTCAAAAAATTCCACCCTCCTTTTTCTTCCAGTGTTTTTCCTTCTTCTTCCGTTTCTTCTGGTGTCTCTAAATTTTTCTGTTGAATCACATTTTCATATTCTCCTGAATCAACCCATTTCAATAACTCGCCAGCCCGCATAAGTACCCAGGAAAGTCCAGGTTCTGTAGTCCCCACAACCGACAATTACCAAGACGAGCCAAGAACGATATAGAGAGAGATTTTACCAGATTGAACTAGAAAATCATATTTGGTTCAGGTTGAAATCTAAGCATTTTTCTCCTTCTCGCCCAGATACAATATGCATTAGGGGCGTACAGTTGTGCGCCCCTAATCGTAAATTTAGAAATTTATCTATGCAAATTATTTATTGGCTATTACTGGCTGTAATGGTTGTGGGTATCATTGGTGCTGTAGTTCCTGCCATTCCTGGTAGCAGCTTAATCTTAATTGCAATTATCGTCTGGGGAATCGTTAGTAGTTCCTTTGCAGCTATCAAGATTCCCTTAATTGTGACGGTTATAGTTTTACTGCTGAGTGTTGGAGTGGATTTTTTAGCTAGTTATGTGGGAGCAAAACAAGCTGGAGCGAGCAAGTGGGGGCAAATTGGCGCAATTGTCGGTTTAGTAGTGGGTTTTTTAGGATTATTACCAACATTGCCTTTTGGTGGCCCACTGTTAGGAATTTTACTAGGCCCGCTTTTGGGAGCAATTATCGGTGAGTATCTTTACCGACGTGAATTCGGATTGGCGATTAAAGCGGGTATAGGAATTGTAGTCGGCTCTTTGATTGGAAATTTGATTCAAGGGTTGTTAGCGATCGCCGCAGTTGTAGTTTTCGTTGCGACAACTTGGCCACAGGTATTTGGCTCTTAGCATTCCAAAGTTCTGACATATTTGAGAAGAGTAATAAATAGCTAGCAGTTAGCTATTTATTACAAACATGGAATTTGATAAAAAAGACCATCCATAGTAAACAAATACAGAGGTTTCTCTCCTTGATTCTCCAAGAAGAACCGTTTAACTAAGTATTTGTAACTAAAAAGATTATATAAGATACACCGATACTCCATTTATCTAAAATATAGTTAAGTAATTATAAGTATATAAAATTCCTATTTTGTTGAGACTATATAAACAGCCTTTCCTAAAGCCGGAGCTATCGCCAACAATCTAAACCTTACGGGGTCTGAAATATACGAAGTACATATATATAAGAAATTAAAATTTCATGAAGGATAGTAAGGCCTTAAAGATGTGATGAAGACCACTCAGTAAATATTGCAGGCTCTAAGTCTATGTGATTTTATGGAGATAAGAAATACATTAGGCAAATTTCGCTTTCACTGACAGTATTTTCCATAAATTACTGAGATTAAAAGTAAAGCAATTGCTCTGATTTAAGGTTATTACTAGGAGCCTAAAACGATAATGATTAATTTTAAATCTAGATTACTAAATGCAACTCTAGCTGTTACTGCTGCCATCCCCTTAGCTACTGCTGGGTTGTTTACCTCTGCTGGTTCTGCACAAGCATACACTGGTGGTTTTACGTTTGATGGAAATGGTACTGTAGCCAACATTACTAATACTGGTACAACCTTCGCTCCTAACCCAGGATCAATTGCGTTAGGAGTCAAACAGGGAGATTTTCTGAGCGATACAAATGGGACTATTTACAGCTTCTCAAATGCCAGCTTACCTTCTAAGTTTATAGATGTTGGTTCTCAAGACAATATTAAACTTCTTAGTTTAACTAATCTTCTAACACCAGCATTTACATCAATCTTCGGAGGTACACAGATCAGCTTTAATTTCACGGGAGTGTTTGAGGATGGAACTAATGCAATAGGCAACATTGATTTCACAACCTTAAGTACTTTAGCAGATGCAACTAGTGCATACAGTGGTGGTGGAATTTCGGCAAGTTTCAAAGGTCTTACTGTAACTGCCGTTCCCGAACCAGCTGCATTATTAGGCTTGGGTGCAGTAGGTGCAGTAATGGCTATGTCTCGCCGCCGCAAAAGTTTCGCTCAATAGACCTAATTCTAAATATAAAAAAGTTACTTTTAGCAACTAAAAATAACTCTAATTTATCAATTCGATTTGCTTGGAATGTAAAATTTCTCCAACCAGGTCGAATTTTGTCTTTTGTCACACAAATCTATTTAAAGTCCAATTTTATTAATCTGAGATAGACTTAAACTGATTGCAAAGATTGTTTCGCTTCAGTTGCGATCGCATCTACTTCATCATTAGCCAAAGTTTCTAATATAGATTTGGCTTCTGCACTACCCAAACGAGTCAAGGTTTGTACAAGTCTGTAACGAATTTGCCAATCTGGATTGGTTGCATAGGGAGCTAACAAAGGAACCGCTTGTAAATCTCCCAAGTCACCTAAAGAACTAATAGCAGCAGTTTGGACTAATTCGTTTTCTGATGAAAGTGCCTCTTTGAGTAGTTCAAAGGCTCGTGGATCGCCCAACTCTCCTAATGTGGCGATAATACTGAATTGTATTAACCATTCACCAGTTGTATGGTAAAGGTGTTGCAAGTCTTCAAAAGCTTCACGTAACTTCAAAGCGCCCAAACAGTCTGCTGCTGCTGCTTGTACATCTACTTCGGAGTCATGAAGCAAGCGATCGCGCAAGATATCCAAGGATAACTGTAAATCTTGTGTTCCGAGTGTATCCATTTGACTCACCGCCGAGTAACGGACACGGGAATTGCTATCGCCAATAGCACTTTGAATTAATTCAAAGCCGATCCCTGGTTCCAGTTCGCGGATTTGATTTACTGCACGTAAGCGATCGCCTAAATTCTCAGAACTGAGCAATTGCTTAACAGACTCCGGAGTAATACTCATCTAATTATCCTGATTTTCAAAGGTGTAAAAAACAGTCATTCGTCAACAGTCAAAAAACTTTTGACAAATGACAAATGACTAATGACAAATAACGATTAATCTTGACTTGCTGCCATTGCCCGAATAATATCACCACGAGTAAGGATACCAATTACTTGATCCGTGTCGTCAAGTACTGGCAAGCGGTGAACGCTGCGATCGTGCATGATTGTAGCGGCTTCCCTTAAAGTTTTATTAGGGGAAATAGCGATCGGGTTTTTACTCATCACCTCCCCAACGGTTTGCCCTAAAGCCTTGTGCAAATCACGTTCATAAGTAGCAGGATTTTTTAAATAGATAACGCTATCAAGAAACATGATGTAGGCAGGTGGAGTAACACCAGTTTCTTGCCACATCAAATCGGTTTCTGATATAATACCCACCAATTTACCGACATCATCCACAACAGGTAGTCCACTGATGTGGCGTTCTGCGAGAATTTGGATAGCTTCATTCAGTGGAGTTTCCGCCCGGACGACAATAGGATCGCGGCTCATCACATCGGCAACGGTTTTAGGCATTTATTTATTTATTTACACTTTTAATCAAAGTCCCTGCGCTTATTGTAGAAAATTGCGGGACTCAACCTGATGCAATTAATAGATTGTTACGGTATTGGTCATTGGGCATGGGGCATTGGGCATTGGGCATTGATCATTAATAATTCTTCTTCCCCTTCTTCCCCTGCTCCCTCATCTCCCTCATCTCCCCCCACTCCCCACTCCCTACTCCCCATCCCCTTTAAAGCAGCAATAATTTGAATATTTGCTTTAGGAAAAGTAAACTCCTCCAGTTCTTCCAAAGTTACCCAACGAATTTCATCGGATTCTAAAGGCTGGGGAACGCCTGTAACATGGCGGCAATGATGTACTGTGAGGGTAACACGCAAGTCTGTATATGTGTGGTCAATAGTAATCAGATGCTCTCCTACTTCAATTACTATTCCCAGTTCTTCGGAAATTTCTCGTTGAATACACTCGCTGATAGTTTCACCAGGCTCAATTTTACCGCCAGGAAATTCCCACAAACCACCCATTGCTCCTTCTGGACGACGGCGATCAATTAAAATTTGCTCTTGCTCGTTCCAAATTACTGCAACACCAATGATTTTATGGGGTAGGAGAGAGTTTATTTTACTCATATATGGGTAGATAGGCAGAGTTAACGATTCAAAATTCAAAATTAAAGACATTTCTGACAGGCATTTAAATCCCGACTGTAGCAAAACCCGCAGAGTAATTAATGCTACATATAACAGTTGGGGTCTTAAACTCTTTAATTTACAATAAAGTTCTTAATTTTCCACTTTTAATCCCTGATTCAAAGTATGCTCTTGACTCATAATAAAACTCGGCAGAGTTTAGACTACTTTGCCGAGTTTGAATTTATTGTGAATTATCATTTATCGTAGTTAGTTTACCTACGCATGTGTATTAATCATTTAGAGATACACCTCTAATTCAATTGATTACCAAACTACACAAGCTCATAAAGAACCAGATTGCAAACCTCTGCGCTAATCTCTGCACTCCTAATATGCGGTTCAGTAAAGCGCCTATACGTTTAAATTCAACTTTAATGAGTCACTGTTTTCGATATTTTAAAAAGATTTAGCTGATTCTTGATTGGGAATTAGGAGCAAAGATTTCGCAGAGGTTTATTTTAAATTCATATCGCCATGACTGTGACTAGCTATAAACCCAACAAGAATATTGATACTATTACATTTCTAGTCAATTTCGCTGCTGTTGGTTTCAGTTCCTTGTAGGGCGATTTCAAAATCCATTCTCTGTTCAGCATTACGCAAGAAATAACCGCTAATCATAGCAGAAGCTAGAAGCCGACCCAGACTTTCTCTACTGGTAGTCACAGTAACCCCAAAGTTTTCTGAAGGTAAATTACCCAATAGTCCTATAATATTCCGTTCCATTACCTGAAAAACTTCGGCAGACTTAGGCTTAGATAGTTGCGTAACTGTTTCTGGACTCAAGGATTTAACATACTGCCATAGTAAATCACTAGTTTCTGATTCGCTATTGAAAAATTCTGAGACACGATTGGATGAGTTATTCATTTTTTAGCTCCTTAACTACCACTGCTAGCTGCGGTGCTTGTTATTTGAATATTGAATGTCTGTTTTGGTTTAGACTTAGCTAGCTCTTTTGTCTTCCTGTCAACTAATGTAACAGCCAAGCTTAAGAGTGGAAGTAGGCGTAACCGTACCAAAGTCAGCGTATTTTCTCACCCTAATAAATAAAGTAAAAAGTGAGGAGTTACTTAAAAACTCCTCACTCCTCACTCCTGCACAGACGCGATTAATCGCGTCTCTACTCCTAACTTGCCAAATATTCACCCATGTTGGCTTTAGACTTGCGAAGTTTGGTTAAAGCTTCTCGCTCAATTTGCCGAACTCGTTCTCTGCTGATGTTCAGGATTTCACCAATTCTAGCCAGCGTCAGGGCTTGCCCATCAGTTAAGCCAAAGCGTAGTGTGATGACTTCCTTCTGTTGTGGCGTAAGATCACCCATCAGGCGATCTAAGTCATAAGATAAGGAAGATTGCATGACAAACTCTTCTGGAGATGCTCCTGGATCTTCCAGCATTTCTCCGAGTTCGGTGTCGTAATTATCACCCAAGCGCAAATCTAAAGAAAGGGGCAAACGCGCCTTTTCTAGATACTCTCGCACTTGTTTGGGAGTTAATTCTAATTCTTCAGCTAGTTCACCAGCTGTCGGAGCGCGTCCCAATTTTTGAGACAATTGGCGCTGGGCCTTTTTAATTTTATTTAATTTTTCAGTGATATGAATAGGCAGGCGAATGGTGCGAGCTTTTTCGGCTATAGCACGAGTAATTGCTTGCCGAATCCACCAATAGGCATAAGTAGAAAATCTATACCCTTTGGTAGGGTCAAACTTTTCTACGCCTCGTTGCATACCAATACTACCTTCTTGGATCAAGTCCAGTAAATCGACGTTGCGCTTTATGTACTTTTTGGCAACGGAGACTACCAGCCGCAAATTGGCTTCTACCATCTTACGCTTGGCAATCTCACCATCAGCGATCGCTTCGTTTAACTCTGCTGGTTCTAGCTTTGTCGCTTTGGCCCATTCTTCTAAAGTCGGTTGACGACCTAACTGGGTGGCAAGAGATTCTCTTGATTCGTGCAAAGTGCAAGAACGTTGCACCTGTTTACCATAGAAAATCTCTTCCTCGTGTGTTAAGAGTGGCACACGGCCAATCTCACGCAGGTAAGTCCGCACGAGGTCTGTGGCTGTCTGAGCGGTCTTCATGGCGCTACTCTTTGGTAATGATGGGTTTGGCGGTAGGGTCATTAAGGGATAGATGCTTTTTTAGGGTGCTACCCAGTTAGGCTGGGAACCTATAGTATGGTTTGCAACTTACGCATCCGAGAAACTCGGCTGCTCATAATAATCAAATTTAGGCTTCTTAACTGCTAAAAGTTACAGCTATTTCCTACTTTGCACAAGTATCTACAGTTAGATAAAAGGTCGCTTTTTAAACATTTTTCTATTGGAGCCGTATTAACAATTGTAACATTTATGAGAATATTTTGGCTATATAGCGACATTAAATTTCCTGGTTGTTCCAGTTCATGCAACGTTGCCCTTTCTCTCTAGGCTGACTTGAAGTAAATTTAAGAAATTCTCAGTTCAAATAATTTTCCTCATATTTGTTAAGGTATCTCTAATGAGAACTATAGTCATTCTCTTATAACAATTACTTAATTTTTGTTGGGAATGGGGAATGGGGATTAGGGACTGGTGATTGGGTATTGGGGACTGGGGACTAGAGAGTGGTGATTGGGTATTGGGTACTGGGGACTGGGGACTGGGGAATGGGCATTGGACAATAATTAATAGTTCTTCTTCCCTGCTCCCTGCTCCCTGCCCCCTACCTCCCCTACTCCCTTGCAATCGGGCAATATTCTTGAATGGTTTTTACGTCCAAAGTCGTATTTTGTAAAGAACGGATGGCGGCGACGGTGGCTTTTGCGCCGGCGATGGTAGTAATTATGGGGATTTTGTAGGCTAAAGCTGTGCGGCGAATTAACCTAGCATCAGTGTGGGCTTCTTCTCCTGAAGGTGTATTGATAATAAGTTGGATTTTCTGGTTTTTGATTGCATCTAGGACGTGGGGACGGCCTTCATGGAGTTTTAACACTAATTCAATATTTAACCCCTGTTCGAGTAGAACTCGCCGTGTACCAAGGGTAGCCATTACTGTAAAGCCCAAATCGATAAACTCCTTCACCACACCACTGGCAGCAGCTTTATCGCGATCGCTCATTGATACAAATACAGTTCCACTTAGTGGTAAACGCTCCCCAGCACCCATTTCCGCTTTGGCAAAAGCCCGGCCAAAGTCGCTGTCAATCCCCATCACCTCACCAGTGGATCTCATTTCTGGGCCCAATATTGTATCAGTTCCTGGGAATTTATTAAAGGGTAATACTGCTTCTTTTACAGCAATATGTGTCGGAATGATTTCCTCGGTGAAGTGTAGCTCCTCTAAGGTTTTACCTGACATAATTAAGGATGCTAGTTTTGCCAATTGCACGCCCGTTGCTTTAGAAACAAAGGGCACTGTACGCGAGGCGCGGGGGTTGGCTTCCAAAATGTAAACTTGCGGAGAATAACTGCTTGCGCCGACAACGGCAAATTGAATATTCATCAACCCCACAACTGACAGCGCTTGCGCTAACTGCACCGTCCATGTGCGAATTTGATTGAGAACTGCTGGTGATAGGGAAATCGAAGGTAAGGAACAAGCGGAATCTCCTGAGTGAATCCCCGCTTGCTCGATGTGTTCCATGATACCACCAATCACTACCCGTCCTGTATGATCGGCGATCGCATCTACATCGACTTCGATCGCATTTTCCAAAAACTTATCAATCAAAATCGGATGTTCTGGTTCTATGAGTACTGCAAAGCTCATGTAGCGTTCCAACTCAGAATCGGAATAAACGATTTCCATCGCTCGTCCCCCTAACACATAGCTGGGACGCACCACCACCGGATAGCCAATGCGTTTGGCGACAATCAGCGCGTCTTCGTAACTCCGCGCAACACCATTAGGCGGTTGGGAGATATTCAACTGTTGAAGAATCTTTTCAAACCGTTCCCGGTTTTCTGCCATATCGATGGAATCTGGCGATGTACCCCAAATTTTGGTAAGCAGCTCTGAGGTGTTATTTCTAAGAAATTCTTGTAATGGGAGAGCCAACTTCAATGGTGTTTGACCGCCAAACTGGACAATCACCCCGACTGGATTTTCAGTTTCAATGATGTTAATAACATCTTCTTTTGTTAATGGCTCAAAGTAAAGGCGATCGCTGGTATCGTAGTCTGTCGAAACTGTCTCTGGGTTAGAGTTGACCATAATCGTCTCATACCCCGCTTTCTTCAAAGCATAAGCGGCGTGACAACAACAATAATCAAACTCAATTCCCTGGCCAATGCGGTTGGGGCCACCACCCAAAATCAACACTTTTGGCTTGGTTGCGGGCATTACCTCTGTTTCTTCTTCGTAGGTAGAATAGTAGTAGGGAGTAAACGCTTCAAACTCAGCCGCGCAGGTATCTACGGTTTTGTAAACTGGGATAATCCCTAGTGACTTGCGGTAAGCGCGAACTTCATCTTCGGTGGTTTTGGTGGCATAAGCAATCTGGCGATCGCTATATCCGTCCCGCTTCACCTCATAAAGTTGCTCTTTTGTCAATTGCTGCAAGGGTGTCCGCTTGAGGAATTTCTCGATATCTAATAGTTGTTGAAATTTATCTAGGAACCAAGGGTCAATACCAGTTAGTTCGTAGATTTCCTCAGCAGTAATTCCTAGTTGTAAAGCATGGCGCACGGAGAAAATGCGATCGGGGTTAGGTGTTCGCAGTTGGGCGCGGATTTGTTCACCACTAGGTAATTTTTCGGCTTTGTCGCAACCCCAACCAGCGCGTCCGGTTTCGAGCGATCGCAACGCCTTTTGGAAGGATTCGTTGAATGTGCGCCCAATTGCCATTGCTTCCCCAACTGATTTCATTTGGGTTGTCAGCACTGGGTCGGAACCGGGGAACTTTTCAAAGGCGAAGCGAGGGATTTTTGTCACTACATAGTCAATTGTCGGCTCAAAAGACGCGGGAGTTTTCTTGGTGATGTCATTTTTAATTTCATCCAAGGTGTAGCCCACAGCCAATTTTGCGGCCATTTTGGCGATGGGGAAACCCGTAGCTTTGGAAGATAAAGCCGAACTGCGGGAAACGCGGGGGTTCATCTCAATTACAACCACATCCCCATTAACTGGATTGACGGCAAATTGAATATTAGAACCACCAGTTTCCACACCGATCTCGCGGATGATTTTGATTGCCATATCCCGCAGCCTTTGATATTCTTTATCAGTGAGGGTTTGCGCGGGAGCGACGGTAATCGAGTCTCCAGTGTGAATGCCCATCGGGTCAAGGTTTTCGATGGAGCAGATAATAACCACGTTATCTGCTAAATCACGCATCACTTCGAGTTCATATTCTTTCCAGCCGAGTAAAGACTGGTCAATGAGAATTTGCGAAACGGGGCTGGCATCTATACCCACCTGTGCCATTTCTTCAAATTCTTCTTGGTTGTAAGCAATACCGCCGCCACTTCCACCCATTGTGAAAGCTGGACGAATAATTAGGGGATAACTACCAATTTGGCGGGCAACAGCTTTGGCTTCTTCTAAAGATTCGGCTGTGCCACTGGGACATACAGCTACTCCGATCCTTGCCATTGCTTCACCAAAAAGTTTTCGATCTTCGGCTTTTTCAATGGCTGGTAGTTTAGCGCCGATTAACTCAACGCTGTACTTTTCCAACACGCCATTTTTGGCTAAAGCAACGGCGATGTTGAGGGCGGTTTGTCCTCCCATCGTTGGTAGGAGAGCATCAGGGCGTTCTTTCTCAATGACTTTTTCGACCAATTCTGGTGTCAACGGCTCAATGTAAGTGCGATCGGCCGTTTCTGGGTCGGTCATAATTGTTGCAGGGTTGGAGTTGACCAAAACCACTTCATAGCCTTCTTCTCGCAGCGCTTTGCAGGCTTGAGTGCCAGAGTAGTCAAACTCACAGGCTTGTCCAATCACAATTGGGCCAGAGCCTAACAGTAGAATCTTCCGGAGGTCATCACGGCGGGGCATAGTAGTTGCCTTGGAATACGAGAATACAAATCCTGATTATTTTAAGGGTCTTTACCCCCTCTCGTGCTTTTTATTATTAAGTTTTCTAAGTTTGATGACAAACAGACGCGATTAATCGCGTCTGTACAAAGTGGGGAGTGGGGAAGCAGGGGAAGAAGAACTATGATATTGACCCATGCCCAATGCCCAATGCCCAATGCCCAATAAGTATTTTGTATTTCTAATTTTATTTAATTGCGATGCTAAAATTTTTAAAGTTTTTGCGAATATTTATTATTTAATTTGGTGAGATTTGGCAAAAGACGATTATTTATTCTGGCATATACCTATCTATTTTATTAAATATAAATAAATTTCTTAACTAAAAATATTTATTAACTATCTAATTGCTAAATATTTGCAATGTTAAATATTATGAAAATATGTTTACTTAAATTAAAAATGGCAGATAGATAAAAATACCATTCTCTGCCATTTTTTATAATATTTTAAGAGTTAGTGCTGCTAACTTTTTCTTTCAGTCTAGGTAGACAAATCTAGATTATGAGAGTTTTAGCTTTGAGCAGCTTGGACAAACCCTAAAGTTAAGCTGTCTTTAGCGAGGAAGTGAGATAAATGATATGCACGTTCCTCAGTTTTCAACAAAATCTTTTCGTACAGATAGCGTGTACCCCGATCGCCCAAACTTTCTGCCTGAGCAGCTTGACGACGAATTACGCCAATGATTGCTTGTTCGGCAGCTAGGTCATTTTCCACCATCTGGCGAGAAGAGTATACACCTTCAGATTCTTGTTCAAAACAGGTTAATTCTGCTAATTTGCTGAAGGTCGCTACTGGCACACCACCCAGTCCATCCAAACGTTCTCCAATTTCATGAACGTGGTCTTGTACTTGGTTGTAGCTTTCGTTAAAAAACTCATGCAGAGAGTAAAATTCTGAGCCTTCAACTACAAAATGATGCTTTTGGTACTGCAAGTATAGTGCCTGGAAACTAGCTAATACAACGTTGAATCCTTCTGTCACTGGAGCAGTTACGCTGTGATCCAACAACACAGGGTTGTCATATACATTACCAAAATTCCGTAACAAAGTTTGTGTTTCAGACATTGCGTTCCTCTCTTTTTAACAGTTATAGATTTTAACTGCTTATTCTTAACATATTAACATTTTAATAATAAGAGCAAGCCAATTCGCCATGTCAATATTTTGTATTTTTACTTACTAAAAATCTCAGGTTTATTGTCGGCTGGATGATGGCACGCTCATCAAGTTGCATAATTTTATCATTATCATTGACATCCCAGATTAAATGTGCATCTTTCCTAACAAGAGCAGGGAGCAGGGGGGCAGGGAGCAGGGGGAAAAGGGGAAACTTCTCCCTTGAAAGCTGCCCTCTGCCCCCTTTCAATATGCAATGGCTGCAAAAATTTGATTTTTTTTCCAAAATTACTGAGAATTGTTTGCACTTAAGGTATGCTGGTTTTAAGAGGTTAAACTTTTTAAACTTTCAAAAA
Organism: Nostoc commune NIES-4072; assembly: GCF_003113895.1. Taxonomy (NCBI): domain Bacteria; kingdom Bacillati; phylum Cyanobacteriota; class Cyanophyceae; order Nostocales; family Nostocaceae; genus Nostoc; species Nostoc commune. The sequence goes on from NZ_BDUD01000001.1 coordinate 4,433,484, forward strand.
GCAGAGAGTTAAATGGCGGTAGTTACTGCAAGTTTGTTGCACTTTGAGGGCAATTCTCTTGAAATCGTTTAGTTCAGAAATAGAAAGCAGCCACCTTGTAGAGGTGAATTGGGCAGATCGCTGGCAAGTCTATCAACGCCTAAAGGAGTTAGACATTCCCTGTAGTTGTCAGGCTAACCAGCCATTGCAAGTTGAAATTAGCTCTCCTATGACAGCTGTTCAACTTTGGAGTGTGATACGGCGATTAACAGCCTCTCGCCAAGACCAGATTTGGACTCTTGAGCACTGCTGGAAAAGTCGCTACCAACAGTTCTAATCTTTAGCTACTGAGAACATTTCCCTTGATAGCTTGTATTAATTAAAAGGAGGTTAAAAAATGGGTGCATCTCACAGTATGGAAGTATCGCAGTTTTGCCTTGAGGGCAGATTTATAGATTTTGTTATTAAAGATGGCTATAAGCTTAAAGGCTTAATGCTGGGGACTCATGAGGGTGAGTCTTATATTAAACTCGCTAAACATTTACGGGCTGCTTTTGACTTGCGCTTACCACCAGGGACTTGGCTGCAAGTTGCTGGTTATAAAGAATACGATATAAAAAAAGACAAAGTTACACTGAAAGCTGAACGTGTGATGGCGGCGCGTTCTGAAATGGCGACAGTTCAAAGCATCGCCGCACCACAAGAACCCCCATCTATTGATAATGCCAAGGTAAAACCAGCTAAAACTAAAGCCACGATTTTGGTCTGTCAAAAATCTGATTGTATGAAACGCGGTGGTAAAGCAGTTTGTCAGGCGTTGGAGGCGGCTTTAAGCGATCGCGGTTTAGAAGACCAAGTTACAATCAAAGGCACTGGTTGTATGAAGAATTGTAAAGCTGGGCCAAACTTAGTTATGCCAGATAAAACGCGCCATAGCCGAATTCAAGCTACACAGGTTCCGGCGTTGATGGATAAGCATTTTGGTGACAAGAGTTTAGAAACGCAGCCTGAGAATTTAAAGGAAGCAGCGATATTTAATGCTAAGTTTTGCTGAAAAACTTAGCCAAATCTTGACATTTGAATCAGAAAGTTTAATAATATCTTCATCAAGTGTGTTCCATTAATACTCGGCATTCGGCTTTAGCCCAGTATTTGTAAAAGTTTCAAATTAAGCGATCGCCTACAATTTGTCACAAGAAGGGCAAAGTAGTAGTAGCGATCGCTTAATATTTGTAGGCAATTGGGTTTAGCGAGAGCATGTCATGAGCAACCTGAGCGTCCAGCTTCCTGACTCTTTGTACAAAAGTTTGCAGGAACTTGCTAAACAAGACGGCATTTCTATCGATCAGTTTGTGGCGACAGCAGTTGCGGAGAAAATCGCTGCACTAACAACTGAAATTTATCTAGGGGGGTTAGCAAAGCGAGGCAGTCGAGAAAAATACGACGCAGTTTTAGCTAAAGTACCAGATATTGAACCGGAATCTTGCGATCGCTTACCCACAGGCTAACAATGCAATGCAGGGGATGTGTAGAGTCCTCAACCTCAGTGTTAAGTTCATTTGATTATTCAGGTATAACCAAAGTCAGAAAATCTCTGGCACTAACAATTGCAATACCTTGATAACTGCCCAGAGGTAACAAATGCCGCTTGTCGCCCGTAACAATATAAGTCGCATTCCCAACAACGGCGCATTCTAGTACCATGTTATCGTTTGGGTCAGTAGTGAGAAAATTTAAAGTGTTGGCAATTGTGACTAGTCGTAGAAAACTAAGCAAATCAGCTATTGTCTGAATTACTTGAATAGGCGTAAATTTCAACTTCTTTTCTAACTTCTCGGTTAGTTCATCAAGTATTTCTGGACAAATTAAACCTTTTACCCGGACTTGGCGTGCCAAATCAATACAGTGATAAGGACTACCTTTCCAGCCAATAGCAGAGAGCAAAACATTTGTATCAAACACTATTATTGGTCGCACTGTCTGTCCTCATGCACCAAGTCATCTATAAATGACTCACGTTGATCTTCTGACATACTGTCCCAATCTAAACCACGTTCAGTACACAAGTTCCGTAATTGGGTTTGGGCATACTCCATACGAGAATCGCGCTCTTGCTCACTTTCCTTTGCTAGGGCTAATAATACTACTCGTTTACTCTCTGGAGGTAGCTGCTTGACTAATTCAATTACTTGTTCATCGCTCAGTGTCAGCTTTGGCATGGTTGTTACCGGAAAATTGGATTAGTTTTTCTCAATTCTTATTTCAGCGTATCAAGAGATTTAACTTGCGATGCCTGCGGTTCTTGCTAGCCTACACCTACGATTTGTCATAAGAAAGGCAAAGTAGTATAGGATTACTATTTGATTTTTGAACAAAATTAGGTGTTGTAGAGTGTGTTAGAACGGAGTTCGTAACGCACTATTATCAAGGGTTTGATGCGTTACGCTGTCGCTAACACATCCTACGGATATTTTCAGAAATCAAACCGGATTCCTATAGTAGCCATCGCTTAATATTTGTAGGCAATTGGGTTGAGTGAGAGCATGTCATGGGCAACCTGAGCGTCCAGCTTCCTGACTCTTTGTACAAAAGTTTGCAGGAACTTGCTAAACAAGACGGCATTTCTATCGATCAGTTTGTGGCGACAGCAGTTGTGGAGAAAATCGCTGCACTCACAACTGAAATTTATCTAAGGGAGTTAGCAAAGCGAGGCAGTCGAGAAAAATACGACGCAGTTTTAGCGAAAGCACCAGATATTGAACCGGGATCTTGCGATCGCTTACCCACAGCCTAACAACACAGTACAGGGCCCTTCACCTTCCTTTGCTAGAGCTAATAATACGATTTGTATACTCTCTGGCGGTAGTTGCTTGACGGACTTGTGCTAACTTTCATCTTTATAAATATTGCTACGATGTCCTACTTTAATTACAGTTACAATCAAAACATTATCAACTACTTCATAAATAACTCGATAATCTCCTACTCGAAGACGATATGAATTATCATCACCTTGTAATTTTTTTACCCCGTTTGGACGAGGTTCTATTGCCAATTCGTTGATTTTAGTTTGTATGCGCTGTTGTACGTCTAGAGGTAGTTTGCGAAACTGCTTTTTCGCACCCTTGGAAAATTTAACTTCGTAACTCACGCAACATCCTGTTTTATTTCGTTTCTGATTTCGTTTTGAATTTCATCCCAAGACACAGTACCATTAATGCGTATATCTTCCCTAGCTTCTTTAATGGCTTTTAAGTCTTCTTCGTCGTCTATATCATCGATTCTTTTTAAGAGTGCGTAAATTTCATCTAAAGTACTGTCATAAGCTTGATGTAGCAGTACGTTAATATCTTTAATTAACTGTTCTCTTTCGTTTGTTGATTTCATTTTTGATCGTTCAAGCGTGGTTTTACTTTTTGTGCTACCTTCTCTAGTTTCGCCTAAAGGCATATTTACCTTCACTATCATTGACTAAAATATTTTGGGATTATGGTTCAAACAATACAGGCTAAAGAAATTACCCTGCTTGAGTTAGAGAACAGCTTTGGACTGCAATTGGTTGAGGATGACCAATTTTTTAGGGAGTGGCAAGATAACTTACCAGAAATAACTAACACCGAAAAACAGCAACTCGACCGAGTTAAGTCCAGTTATGCCAATTTACTCAAGTATCCTCCTCTGTTAGAAAACACCGTCAAGATGGTGGTGCTGTCTCCCTTGCTAGATTTAGCAGACTTTTATTTATCGCCGTTTCATGTCAAATCTGAAAAGTCTGTAGAAGTTACTGCTGATGATGAAGGCGTAACGGTCAAAGGACAGATTGATGTTTTAATTTTATTTGAACAGCTAGTAGTAATAGTCATAGAGTCCAAACAAGCAGCTTTTTCTGTAGAAGTGGGTAAAGCACAGTTACTAGCTTATATGCTGGCATTATCTAACACGGATAAACCAATATACGGATTAATTACCAATGGCGGTAGCTTTATTTTCGTGAAGTTAGTTAAACAAGATACACCAAAGTATGCCTTGTCTCGCTTATTCTATATCTTCAATCCTGGGAATGAGTTATATACAGTTTTGCGTGTATTGAAGGGTCTGGGTAAATTGGCGACAAATGACAATTAGTTTACTAATTACTAATTATGGGAGGCTCTAGGCATCGCTTCACAATTTCTACTGAAAATTATACAACCTAAGTTAGAGAAGACTGTAACAACTGTCGCATGGATGTAGCCTGCACATGGTTAGGGAATACGGTTAAAAAGTCATTTAGGTCTTGGATAGCTATACGGATACGCTCTAAAGAAGCACCTTGAGATAAGGTATATCGATATAATTGCTCTGCTGGTTGAGTGTAATGAGCAGCCAAATAATAAAGGGCTAAATTAAAGGTGTTACGCCAGTCTTTAGTATCTTTTTCGTAATGCTGTTTAGCAAGCTTGATAGCAAGTGCTAAGTCAATTTGTGCTTTGTTTGCTTGGTTAAGAGCTAGGTAAGTTAAAGCGCGATCATACAAGTACCAATCATCATGAGATTTTAAGCCAATAGCGCGATTGAAATCTGCAAGAGCTTCATTGTACTGCTTAAGCTGGAGGAAAGTTTGACCGCGACTTGCGATCGCCCAGTCATGTTTGGGGTCAAGTTCAATGGCGCGGTTAAAATCTTGTAGTGCTTCCGCGTAACGCTCCTTTGAGCGGTAAGTTTCACCGCGATTTGCGATCGCCCAGTCAAATTTGGGGTTAAGTTCAATGGCGCGGTCAAAGTCTTGTAGAGCTTCCGTGTAACGCTCCATTAAGTGGTAAGTTCTACCGCGAAATTTGAGCGTCCAGGCATATTTGGGGTCAAGTTCAATGGCGCGGTCAAAGTCTTGTAGAGCTTCCGTGTATTGCTTCATTAAGAGGTAAGTTTCACCGCGATGTACGATCGCCCAGTGAAGTTTGGGGTTAAGTTCAATGGCGCGGTCAAAGTCTTGTAGAGCTTCCGTGTATTGCTTCATTAAGAGGTAAGTTTCACCGCGATGTGCAATCGCCCAGTCATATTTGGGGTCAAGTTCAATGGCGCAGTCAAAGTCTTGTAGGGCTTCTGGGTAACGCTTCATTAAGCGGTAAGTTTCACCGCGCCAACCTAAAGCAATTGGTTGCCATTTAACTTCAATCCTAGAATTTTGTAGGACTGCGGTAAACATTTCCAACGTAACTTGATAAACGTCCTCCTCATAAGCTTTTAACCCATTTACTAGTTGCTCACCCCAACGCTGAACTTCAGCAGAATCCGCATCTTTACCAGCCTGAAGCATCGTTTCTGCATATTGTTGGGCAAATTTGCGTTGATTTTTGAGTGCAGCAAGAAATTGATTCAGAGATACAGATAAATTCCTTTGCGGTGACTGACATAAGTTGTGGTACAACACATTTAATGTGTGACTTTGCCAGCTAGGATCGCGCTGTTTTTCCTCTTCTTCCAATTGCAGATCGTTCCGCAGGCTGTGATAATAGTCTGCTAACTTGCCATGTATGTCAGCCCAACCTTGCGGCGATGAAAGGCGCTTGTGGCGTAACATTTGGGTTTTGACAACATCATGATAAGCCCAGCCATCGGTACGTTCGTTAACAAAGGATGTTTCTTTCAGCCAACTAAACAGTTCATCCGCTTCTTCTTCTCCTCTCAACTTGGCCATAACATCCCGATTCAAACACCGAGGAATGGCAGCATCAAGCGCCACTTGTTGCCGTTTAGGATCATCAACCCATTTTAAAAAGCGTTCTACAGCACTACTGCTAGGCTCAATTACCTGGTTTGGGTCGTTAGGATGAGCATCTGCTAGCATTCCCACTAGCAGGGGTAAGTTTCCAGAAAGGCGCAAAATCACTTCAATAATGCGATTGTCTGTAATGCCTTTGCGAGTTAGATATTGTTGGGCTTCTTCTTCTGTAAAGGGTTCCAGAGGGAAACGAACTATTAACCCCTCATAAGATGCCCAATGATTTTTATCTAATTCATGCCGACCGGCGATGGTTATCAATATATTGAGAGAGACTTCACCGTGGCGACCCTCCAAAATTTCCCGTAGCCAGTTATCTAAGAATTCCCCGGTGCGTTCATAAGTATCAAAAAACAAAACAACAGTAGTTTCTTTTGCAATTTTAAAAATATCTTGCAAAAATAACGGGGTTAGCACTTCTTCAGGTTCTTGAACTAAGCGCACCTCATCTTTATTTGTTATTTTCTTTGCAACATAAGATGCCCATTCTCCGGCTTGGGTAGCAAAAGCATCCTCATCTACCAAGTCAAATACAGCGCCGCCAACGGGAACTCGACGCGCTAGACGCACACCAGTTTTAAAGACAGTTTTGCCTACAAAAGCCGAAAAACCTTGAGGAGCTTCTGGATCGGTTTCTAATTCTTGGCGCTTTTGACGGTAAACTTTGTAGCGTTCTGTAAACTGCGTTAGTTTATGACCTTGCCGTTCTAACTCTTCAGCTAAACGACCCATGACTTCTGGTACAGTTTTTTCAGCTTCATCGATGTAAGCCGAAATGATTTTTGCTTCGTCAGCAATTTTACGAAACTGTCGCAGCAGGGTACTTTTACCAACTCCGCCTTGACCCCAAACGTTATACAGAAAACGACGGCGATTGTCTTCTGGGGATAATGTTAAATTTTGGCGAAATTGGTTTACTTGGTCTTCACGACCCACAAAACCTGATTGCTGGCGCTGCTTAAGAATATCTTGTAGACTCTTGGGCTTGTTTTGCGGGTTCATTACAAGATTCTATTTTGAGATGCTAATGCTTACAGGATAACTACTAAATATACAAAGTGTATTTCGGAATTTATCAAACTTTTTCTAGGTAATTTTTATGCGTTGACCTTCTGAGGCTCAATGTTGACCTTCTGAGGCTCGACGTTGACCTTCTGAGGCTCGACGTTGACCTTCTGAGGCTCGACGTTGACCTTCTGAGGCTCGACGTTGACCTTCTGAGGCTCAACGTTGACCTTCCGAGGCTCGACTTTGACCTTCTGAGGCTCGACTTTGACCTTCTGAGGCTCGACTTTGACCTTCTGAGGCTCAATGTTGACCTTCTGAGGCTCAATGTTGACCTTCTGAGGCTCAAAAATGCCCTGGTGACTATAGCGGTTATCAGTTGAGTGCAATACAGACCTAACCCCCAGCCCCTTCCCTACAAGGGAAGGGGAGTAAGATTCAAAGCCTCTCCCCTTGTAGGGGAGAGGTTTGGAGAGAGGTCAAAGTGTATTTTAGGTAAACGAGATACGCTATAAAAATCGTAACTATACAAACAAAACCTCCCTCCGCAAGTTTCAAAAATCTTTGGATTCAAGACGCAAAAAGGGCATAACAATGTTATGCCCCTACAAATGATGTGTATTTTACCAAGTTGACAACTGGTATAATTGCTTATTGCAAGCTTTAGCTAACTGAGACTTCGGGTTTCTTTTTCTTAGAACGGCGGTTAAACCTGCGTCCCATCTCATCAATTACTGCATCTAAACCTGCGACATCACCGCTAGCTTTGGCATAGCTATAAACTGCTAATGCTGCTGCATACGCTTCACTAGCAGAGGCTATACAGGTATCATCCACTAATTCTTGCAGTTGGGTTAGAGACAATAGCACTGGATACAAGTCCTCATATATTTCCAAATCTCGGCGCATCTCTTCTAAATCAAAAGAACGGGGCAAAAAGTTAGGGTTTTGCGTCGCCACTTCTAAAGCTTTGCTGACAAAAGCCCGACTTTTATCTCCCATCTTCAGCATTGTTCGCCGATCTTCAGGGGTCAAATCTACCAAAAATGGTAACTTTTCTCTAATTGTAGCGATCGCCTGCATGACTGCTTCTTTATCTGCTGGGGATAGACTAGCACTGATACGATTTTCTGACATTTTTAATACTCCTTTAGGGTACTTAATTTCAGTATTCCCAAAGTTAGCTGCTACACATTCACTCTACTGTTGAGTTATGAATGCAGACGAGAAAACCGGAAGGTTAAATTAGTAGAGCCATCGCCCTAAATCAATTAGGTTTAACTAATCGAGTCCCGCAGTTACAACAAAATTTAGACTGAGCCGGGTTTTGTACACCACACTCGACACAGAAAACATTTGCACTTGGGACAAAAGGAATTTCAACAGGAAGAATATTTGGTATTGGTGGCTTCTCAGGAGGAATTACAGGCTGAATAACTGGGGGTTTGCTTTTGTTATCTGGTAGCAGTTTCTTAGAAGTGATTAAATCCCGAATAATTGTGTTTTCGCGTTTGTAATCTGGACTATCTTGACCCCCATCTTTTTCTAGTTGTGCTTCTCGCTGCTTCAAATAGTTTATGAACTGGTCGTACAAGGCTTGTTTGTCTTGGTCTTGTTCAGCATCGGCTAGTTTTGCCGAAACTTGACCCCCAATTGCTTCTTTATCAGGGCGACACGCCAGCACCTCTAATACTTGCACGGCTTCTTCCCAGCTAGAGGCAATTTCTACATTCTCTGCGCCGGTAACAGTTTCGAGGGTGTAGCGAATCCCCTTTTCTTTAGTGCGGCGATTTTCTTCTAACCGCAAAATACCCAATGCTCTGGCTTGCACTACTAGTTTAAAAACTTCGGGGTTTTCGGGCAAGACATCCCAGAAAGGAGGTTCTTTTTGAATATGAACGGGAACAGGGAGGTCTTTGTTTTCACCTCTGAGTTGCGCTCGTTTTGCTTCAATGGATTGTCCTTTCCAGTCTTGATAAGATTGCCGCAACTCTCTAATACCATCTATACAGCGCAGTGAAAAACCGCCTTTTTCCTGAACAAAAACAATCCGATGCTGTTCTTGTTGTCCCAGAGGAGTGATAGAATCGGCACTTCCCACTCTTTCTTGTAAATAAGGAATTAGTTTAATAGCAGTCGGATCGCTGCTATTGCGACCTCCCACTATAGCAACTTTGGTATTTAAGGCGGGAGTAAACCCGGCATCTGCACCTGAGAGAACTGCTTGGGATAGTAAGATTAGCGGTTGGGATTTTTGATAAACAATGCGGATGTTGCTGCGAATTGCCTCTGGATCATTTTGGAAGTTTTTGAAAAGGCGATCGCACGCTTTTAAATCTTGCTTTAATCGGCTCTCTTGAGGAGGATTTTTGACCACTAACTGGGTTCTGGCGGCAACTATTTCTTGAAAGTCCTCATCATTGATTTCTAGTAGTTGACTGATATCGAATAACTGCATTACTTGTTTGGCGGTGCGAGTCTGTTTCCACAGAGGACTGGTATCTCGCAAAACATCTTCCGACATAGTGGTGCAAATCTGGTTCAGCCCTATTTCATAGCGGCTTTTGCTACCTTGAGTGGCTGCTGTTAACTGCTCAATCATGTCCTCATAAAGTAGGTTGAGTTCTTCGCGGTTATAGAGCTTAAACCCGTTAATTTTCAAAGCATCAGCGCTATCTGCTTCTTTGTCAGCTTTTTGTTTAAAATTATCGCGTAGTTGCCGCAGCCTTTGATTAAACCGCGTTAATCGCTGCTCCATGCGATTCAGATGCTCTAAAATTCGCTCAATCACCTGTAGAGACAAACTGCGGCTTTTGCCTTGAATGATCGCAATAAAGCTGCTTTCTAAACCTGTGAGTGCTTCCTCGCAATACTTCTCCATTTGGGCTTGTTTAGTTAAGCCAAACAAATTTTTAAATTGGTTAATATCTTGGAGTGCGGCATTATACTGCTGTTGCCGATTAGTTTCGTTAGGTTGCCAAACTTTTTCTAACTCCCGGCGGAACTTTTCTGAAGTATTGGCAAATAGCTGACGGACGTTAGTAATGAAAGCATCAGCAAATTTGGGGCCGCGATTGCGATCGCTAATGATCTTGTAAAACTCTGCCTCAATCGCGTTTTTGCCTTTTTCGATAATCTGTTCGCGGTTATCGTACATTTTTTGGAGAAAGTCACCATGTGTTCGTTCATCGGGGCTTAATTCTCGCAAATGATTGGCGCGATATTCATCAACTTTGGGGATAAGATAATCATCCAGAAATCTCAGAATTTTGCCTCGTTCTGTGCCGAGCACATTTACATTTTGATGAGTACATTGCAATTTATTGTCGCTGGTGATTTCATCACGAATACTCTTAATCCAGCCAGATATTTCTGACACATACGATTTATCTACTGCCGAAGAGAGGTCTGCAAGCAATTCGGTTTCTGTAAGTCGCATTGGCTTGAGAATATCATTTTGTACCAAATCCAAAACATTAGGTGGCAGCGACACCGAGTCATTCAGCCACCAATTTACTAAATCCATACTTAGGCGATTGGATAGCGAATTGCGAATCTGAGCTACAGGAATTTCAATTGTGGAAAGACCAAAGCTCATGAAGTTTTTGGGATAGCCTCTACCACCTGAATCAGCCTGCGCCCAAGCTCCTTTAATGTTGTCTCGAATCGAACGTTTGTGTGGAGAAAAATCAGAGGTTAGATCCAAAAAAACATTTTGAGCAATCATTTCCCGAATTTGGTCGAGATTAAACTCACTTTCGCCATTCTTGGTGCCAACTAAATAAGTAAAGTCAAAGGGAGGTAATTTATTGCGAACCTCATCCACTAAACCAGCGCTAAATTTAGCTACATACTCAGTTCTGTAGTCAGAAAAGTAACTCAATTCCATCAGAGCAGCGTAGCCATTAGCGAGAACGCGATCGCCCACATTAATACTGGCAAAAGCATTAGGCATTGGGACAATTGCTGTAATTAAAGGGCTTCCTTGACCTTTAAGCCAGTTACGTAAGCAGTAGCCGATGTCAATCAACATCCCACTGCCAGTACCACCAGAAATTGAGCCAACGACGAAAACATTTAACCCACCACTATTAACTCTGATGTCGTACTTGTCTAACATCAAACTTTCGTGACCTTTGGCGCGATCGCACGCTTCAATAAACCGTTGTCTAATCTTGTGATAGTTATAAAAAAAGGCAAAGCGACCACAGGCACGAATTTGACCTGCACCAGCTTCTAATGCTCCAATATTGCGCTCTAATTCTTTCGGAAACCAAGACTCAATCCAAGGATACTTTTCCATATTGGACATAATGTCATTGACTTCTTTACCACTGACACTTGCCCAATGTTTTTCATGATCCATTAATGGCGATCCTGCTACCTCTGGATTACTTACTTTATAATCTTTATCTGTGTCAATACTAAAAAAACTAATAATTGGAAAATTCTTCAAACTGCCATAGACTTCTTCTACTAATCTTCTTACCCGTGACAAGACTTCTACACCTGTACCACCTACACCCACCAACACGGTGGGAACCATACTTTTTTCTTCAACTGCTGCCATAATTTTCTCCTTTTAATTTTGAACTTTAAAATATGAAGGGTTATTTATCTTGATTATTTGTTAATCACCAACTCCAAACTCCTGTTTCCTGTCTCAACAAGTTGAGACAAAAGGTAAGCCAGATAATTGCCAAATAATTAGGGGAGTAACAACAGTCCAAAATAAAGCGTTGCCTAATGCCAACTGACCACTAAAGTTCATTGGTAAGTTGATTAACCCTTGAAAAACCCATTTGTCTAAAGGCAGGATAATTAACCACATCAAAGCAATCCATGTACAACCTCGCCAGAAATAAACCCATTTGTGATTGCTATTAAAGCTAGCAAAAAATATATCTTTAAAAAATCTTTGAACATTATTCGATTCGCCAGATAGATAAATCCCCTTTGTGGTGTCGGTGGCTGACTTTATTTCGGGAGCATATGCTCCTATCACCACAGCATTTATTTTAACTTTCTGAGCTACTGCCTGAGTCAAAACTGATGGTATCACCTCAGCCACTCCATCAGTGACGAGCAATAATTCACGGCAACGATCTTGAATATTGCTGAGAGCTTTCGTACCTTGGTCAATGGCTTGATTAAGATTTGTTCCAGTACCAATCTGAGATGACAGATTAGAGTTTGCTAAGTCTGAGTTCAACTCAGCTTCTAACTTTTGTCTATCTGATGTGAAGGAATTAGTTAAGGGGATAACTCGATCGCCAAACCCAAAAATCTGGATCTTGTTAGGAGATTTTAATTGCTGGGAGTTTTGCTCAATATACGATCGCACCGCCGCCACTTCTTGAGCCATGACAGTATTAGGTGCGTTGAATGGCTGACCTTCGTAGGTGCTGCTGCTCATATCCAGAGCGATCGCTACTGCTACACTAGGTCTACCCAACGCTAAAATTGAACACAAAACAGTCGCAACTAAACAAACTCCGAACACGATTAACGGAATCTGAAACAAAGGATATAGCCACAAACTGCGACGAAATCTGCTCATTGGATGTGGGATTTTAAGGAGTTGAGTTGCGAATCGGTACTAGACCAGCTTGGTCTACTAGTTTTTGACCTTCATCACTTAAGAGTAAGTTTACATAAGCTACACCAGCCTGTTCATCCAGGTTGCGATCGCGTTTTATCACAACAAACAGTCGTCTAGTCAGAGGGTAGATGTCTTTAGCAAAATCAGTTTTATTCACTAGTTTTTCGATACAAGGAGACACAAAACTCTGATTAGCCTCTTTTCCTATTGGCAAAGGCTTAATCAAACTTTGATTGCAGACTTCAGAAGCAGTTGCATAACCAATCCCGCCAGGAGTTTGAGCTACCTTTCGGATAGCAGTTGTAGTGTCTATCGCATAAGGTTTTACAGATGGGGCAAATGCTTCCTTCTCCAACACTTTTTCTTGAAAGTATTCAGGAGTACCACCATCATCAGGGTCACGGCTCGAAGGCGTAATTTGAATATCGGGGCCACCCACTTGCTTCCAGTTCGTGATTTGGCCAGTGTATATATCCTTAATCTGAGATATCGTTAAACCAGGGATAGTCAAATCACGATGGACGTAAAAAGCAATTCCATCAATGGCAACAGGTTGCTGTTCCAGAGTGAAATTGCGTGTTTTCGCTTCGTTATGCTCGTCCGGTTTTACTTCTCTAGAAGTTTGGGAAAAACTCAGTTGACCCTCTAGAAGCATTCTGATCCCGCTACCAGACCCAGCCTTGATTCCTGACGATGGCCCGGTGTAGACCAACTCAAATCCCGGATGAGCTTTCAAAATCAGCGCTACTATTTCCCGACTCCTCAGCGGTGCAAAGCTTGTAGAACCACCGTATCTAATGATTCCCTGAGGAACGTTAGGCACATCGCGTAAGGTAGGGTAAAGATTAACGATAGCAGCAGGAGAGACTGAAGTGGTAGGAGTAGGAGTAATGGGAGGGGTAGGAGTAGGAGTAGTTGGATTTGGATCAGGAGTAAGTGCCAAACAGACACCGTTGATTTTTTGCTGACCTGTTGGACAAGGTTTACGTATAAATATGAAAGCAGCAACAAGGGCAGTTAAAACAGCACCAATGATAGCAGCAGGTTTGACCCATGTTGGCAATTGACGGCTATTGTCCATTGCCTCCTTTGGTAAACCACAAATCACACAAGATGGGCCGTAATTTTCATAGGGTTGATGCTTGCCATTAGGATTTTGCTTTGGGTAGGTTTTGCCATTTTTTGGCTCACCATCACATTTCCAGTTTGCCATGCTTGTCGGTTCTCCTAATCGACTGTTTGCTACTTTGGCTATTTATTTTTCTAGATCCTGACTGAAAGAATAAACACCAGCCGCCAGGTAGGTGTAATTAAATAAATTACGCTTTTATAATACGTATATACTAGAAGGATTAAATCTTGACTATACTTAGCAAGCATAAACTCATGCTAAAATTTTTCAGTAAAAATGCTGTTGATTACTGAAAATAATATTTTTTTTGTTAAAATTTTGCAATAGTGAGGAAAACTCACGGTAAATACCCTGTAAACATCAGTGTATCTACTATAAATGTATTTAGTGTTATTTAATTACACTTTTTGCGTTGACATGAGAATGGTTGATGTGTACTTAACTTGCACTGTTAAATTCCACTGTTAGTTTTGTTACATAGAATCGAGCCGATGACGTAATTGGCTACTAAAAGCATCAATGACTGTAACGACTACCAAAAGCACTAACATCATGGTTGTTGCTTTCGTATACTCGAACCCGTCGATGTAACTTTTCAACTGAAAGCCAATACCACCTGCACCAACTACACCCAAGACAGAAGCAGCACGGATGTTGTACTCAAACATCCAAAAGGTGTAACCCAATCCTAGAGGTAGCACTTGCGGGAGAATGCCGTATTGAGCAATCTGTAACTTGGAAGCTCCGATAACTTGTAAGGATTCAAGAGAACGCGGATCAACGGCTTCAATTGCCTGTTGATAAAATTTGGCAAGGTAGCCGATGGTGTAGATTCCCAAAGCTAAAGTTCCTGCTGGTGCGCCTAAGCCAGTGGCAGCTACAAAAATTAGCCCTAGAATAATTGAGGGGACGGAACGCACAGTATTTTGCAGTAAATTAGCTAGCGATCGCAACCACCCAGGCGCAATATTGCTGGCGCTAGCTATAGCAATCGGTACAGAAAGAATGGCTCCAATGGTAGTTCCCCATAAAGACATTTGTACAGTTTCAATTAGTGCTTTAACTGCAATATCTAAAACTTTCCAATCGGGAGGAAATAACCGGGTAATAAAATCGGTGATGTATGGCCAGCTAGAACGCAGTAGTTCAAAATCGAGTTTGAGTCCTCGCAAAGCCCAACCATAAACTACTACGACAATTAATAAGATGAGTAGAGAACTCAGCCAAGGGTAGAAGCGTAAGCGTTTTAAATTAAAAAAGGAACTCATATTGTATTAAATCAAATCCCACTCAACCGGAAACTTTCGCAAATTTAGCTTGTAAGTTGTCACAAAGTCCTTGGTAAACGACGCGTCCAGCATCTAAGACGATCGCTTTTTGGGCATATTTTTCTGCGATTCCCAAATCGTGCAAAACTGCGACAATAGTCATACCTTGCTGAGTGTGCAATTGGGATAGAGTTTCCATGACTTGTTGGGATGCCACAACATCTAAGCCTGTGATGGGTTCATCGACTAAGAGAATTTGCGGTGATTGAATTAAAGTCCGGGCGATCGCTACTCGTTGTTGCTGTCCGCCACTTAATTGACTGGTTTTTTGAAAAGCTAACTCTAAGAGTCCTAACTGTTCTAATAAATTTAGTGCCAACATGCGATCGCGTTTGGAAAATCCAAAGAGTGTTTGCCAAGTTGTTCTTTTACCAAGGCATCCGCACAAGACATTTTCCAATGCTGATAACTGCCGAATCAATCCGCCACCTTGAAATAACATCCCAACATCGCGCCGAATTTTTGGCAGTGTTCGGGAATTCATCTCAACATTATTGACGATGATTTCTCCTCTGACTGATGGCACTAATCCAACTAGCGATCGTAGTAATGTAGACTTACCAGCACCGTTTAGCCCCAGTAAAACGACAAATTCACCGCGTTTAATCTGGCAATTAATCCCGTTGATAATAGGACGATTCAGAGATGCAGCATAAGCTGTTTCTAGGTTATGACACTCAATAACATAATCATTCATATAGCAATCCTATTTGTGTTGTAAAATTTATCGAACCGCCAAGCCGCCAAGAAAAGAAGGAAAGAGGTTTACGAATCATTTAGGACTGCTATAGAAATTTCTTTATCCGCTAACAGTTATTCAAAATGTTCACTGAATAACTGTTAACTGAATTATGGTTCAATGCCAGCAACTTGCAGAGCGTCACGCATAATTGCTAAGTGACGATCGTGATTAATTCGCACTAATTCTGTGGAATTATACAAGTCGCTTAACAGTTTATTATTTTCCGACTTATTTAATTTCAGTAAGGCGTTGATGATTTTTTCCCGTGTTGGTGTTGGAACATCATCATCAATAGCAATACCGTGGGCAGGTACACCAGTAATTTTGTGCAGAACCCGTAACTTACTCTTCTCTTCGGCGGTAATATAAGGTGGATTCAGAGCATATTCTGACACAACAGCCACATCAGCTTGACCGCGCACAACTGCTTGCAAGGCTTTGCTGTAATTACCGCCGTAAGAAACTTGACCAAAGAAACCATCTAAGCGATCGCGGTTAGGTACAAATTTTTGTTTGACCAACTCAGCGACAGGGATAATAAACCCAGAGCCAGAAGTAGGGGAAGTAAAAGCAATTTTTTTGCCCCGCAGTTGTTCTAAAGTGGCTTTAGCTGAATTTTGAGTTTTTAGGGGACTATTTTTAGGGACAACAAATATTGAGCTATAGGTGTATTTTCCAGAATAAGTAGGACGAACTTCGGCTAGATACAAGCTGGCGTTTGCTAATTGTTTCGCTTTCAAAGCCGGACGGCTACTTAAAAAAGCGACATCAGCCCGATTTGCTCTCAAAGCTTCCACAGCAGCTGTATCATCAGCAACTTGGGCGACGACTGGAATTCCTAACTCTTTCGATAGAAAAGCTCCTACCGCATTTGCCTTATTTTGCAAGTCTGTAGAATCAGCACGACTGGGAAAAACTATTGTTAAAGTCTTCTGCCGTTGGGCAAGTAAGCGTGGTGTCTGTTGATTAGTGGTGGGGTTGGCGATCGTTGCCTGCATAGCCCCTACTGTGCTGACTACTAAACCTGTAAGTACTGCAAATGCCGCGCCAGCACCCAATAAGCTCTTTTTCCTCACACTCATTTGCAACTCTCCATTAGGAAGTTTTATCAGTTCTTTTGCTAATTAATTTCAATTAATCCTTAAAAAATATTTATAGCTTTTAAGAACAAAAGTCAATAATAAAGCCTAGTTTGTTTGGAGAGTTGTAGGCTTCTTTTGTAAGTGTATTGGCACTAACCGCTAACTACAGCGATCGCATCAATTTCTACCAACACATCTTTAGGTAAGCGCGATACCTGCACACAAGCCCGCGCTGGGGCTGTATTTTCCGGGAAATATTTAGCATATACGGCATTCACCGCCGCAAAATCATTCATATCAGCCAGAAATACAGTGGTTTTCACCACATCTTCAAAAGTCGCACCAGATGCTGTGAGGATGGCTTCAAGGTTAGCTAATACTTGCTCGGTTTGTTTTTTAACATCATCAGTGTAGACGACATCACCAAGGCGGGGATCGATGGCAATTTGTCCAGCGACGAATACAAATTGACCTGAAGCTGCGATCGCTTGATTATAAGGGCCGACTGGTGCGGGTGCGTTATCAGTATTAATTACTTTACGGATCATAAATATTACTTTCTCTAACGATGTTTCTTGTTTACCAATTTCTAGCTGAGAAGCGATCGGTTTGTAAACTTCTCCATCTGGCATTATCGCACCAGTCAGGTCAGCATCTTATAATCACAAAAACTTTGTGTCACAGGTATTGCTCTCTTTTCTTCCTTTGCGGTTCGTCCCTTTTATCCCAACCTTGGACGTATTCCATAATGCCGCTAGGTCAGCATCTTGATCGCACTCGTATAATACTGGTACAACAAACTGCAAAACATCATTGATGAATATAAAAGAAATACTGCTCCAAGAAATTGAATCATCCTCAGATGTTCTACTAGCCCAAACGCTAGATTTTTTGCGTTCTCTCAAAACAAAACCAACAACCGAGGAAATATCTCTTGACCTGTCAACGGAAAAAAATGATGATACTTCCAATCATCAAACAGAACCGCAAATACATGAAGCAACACCAATTCTTAGAGGCTCTAAAGCAGAAGACTTGCTAAAATTTGCCGGAACTTGGCAAGGAGATGATTTTGAAGAGTGCTTACAGCTTGTTTACGAAACTCGTTCCTCGGCTGAATTTTAGTGATGTACCTTTTAGATACTAACCATTGTAGCCGAATCATTTTTGGAGAAAGCAACGTCATTCGTCGATTACAAGAACACATCGGCTTAGGAGTTGCAACTAGCGTTATTGTGCAAGGTGAACTCCTTTACATGGTGCAAAAGTCTTCTCAACAAGAAGCAGATCTTCGCTTTGTTAGAACTTTTTTGCAAACCATTGACCTTTATCCCATTAGTGGAGGGGTTGCCGATGTTTACGGTAGCCTCAAAGGAGAAATTGTCGAAAATTTTGGCCCCAAAGACAAAGCAAAGCGTAGAAAATTTACAGTTCAAAATTTGGGTTTTAGTGATAACGACTTGTGGATAGCATCAACTGCTCTGCACTATAACCTCACCATTGTCTCAAGGGACAGCGATTTTCAAAGGATACAACAGGTGCAAGCCTTAGCGTTAGAATCTTGGCTTTGACATCTTCTCCTACCCCAACCTTGGACGTATCCCATAATGCCGATATCGCCAATAATCCCGCAGAATGCGATCGTGGTCAAAACATAAATTACCAGGCACACACCAATACTCAAAAACTCCTATACCCTTAGCATCATCCCCAGCCTTTGGTTCACCCTTCGCTGTCGCTAAAAACACAATGCTAATGGTATGCTGACGCGGATCGCGATTAGGGTCAGAATATACTAGTAATTGTTCAACTAACTCCACCTGCAAACCCGTTTCTTCCTCAGCTTCTCGCCGCGCCGCCACTTCCACCGCTTCTCCATAATCCACAAAACCACCAGGAATAGCCCAACCTAAGGGTAGATTATGTCTTTCAATTAACACTATTGGCCGATGAGGTCGATCTACTAGTTCAATGATGATATCAACTGTTGGTGCAGGATTTCGGTAAGTCATATTTATGAGTCATTGGTCATTAGTCATTAGTCATTAGTCATTAGTCAAGGACAAATGACAATCAAGATGAGTTTACTTGATTTACCGTGCAAATACTGTTCCGTGATAAATTCGATGCGATTGGCTTTGCCACTGCCCCTTGGGCGATCGCATAGCGTGTCCATCAGATAATTGCTCCCTCTCATAATTCAGGTTACTTATGCCTTTTCCTAGATCCAGTGGTATTTTGCTGCATCCTACCTCCTTTCCTAGCCGATTTGGCATTGGAGATTTAGGCTTAGAAGCCTATCGCTTCATCGATTTTCTTAAAGATACCCATCAACAATATTGGCAAGTTTTACCTTTAGGCCCCACTGGATACGGCAATTCCCCTTATATGTGCTACTCAGCAATGGCGGGAAATCCCCTGCTGGTTAGCCCAGAAAAACTCCGAGATGAGGGTTTGCTCACTGAAGAAGACTTTGCTAATTTACCAGGATTCCCGGTAGAAAAGGTAGACTTCGACCAGGTTGTGCCAATTAAGATTGGGCTACTCAAAAAAGCCTGTGAAAACTTTAAAGTGAATGCTACGGACATCCAAAAAAACGAGTTTGCAGGTTTTTGCGACAGTAAAGCCTATTGGCTAGATAATTACGCCTTATTTATGGCGCTGAAAGATGCCCACGAAAATGCAAGCTGGCATACATGGGAGCGAGAATTTGTCAAGCGCCAACCCGAAGCATTAGCTCATGTACAGGATCGGCTTAACGGAGAGATTTTTTATTACAAGTTCGTCCAATTTGAGTTTTTCCGGCAATGGTCAGAGCTGAAAAGCTACGCTAATATGCGCGGTATTGACATAATAGGCGATATTCCCATCTACGTATCTCATGATAGTGCCGACGTGTGGGCGCATCCCGACATCTTTTGCTTAGACGAAGAGACAGGAGTTGCCGCCCAAATGGCAGGAGTTCCACCAGATTACTTTAGCGCCACCGGTCAATTGTGGGGCAACCCGGTTTATAACTGGGAAGAATTACAAAAACAAGACTTTAAATGGTGGGTACAGCGCTTTGAGGCAATGCTAGATTATGTAGATATTATTCGCATTGACCACTTCCGGGGCTTCGAGGCTTATTGGTCAGTAGCCCAAGGCGAAGAAACTGCCATGAATGGTAAATGGGTGGAAGCGCCTGGAGACGCTTTTTTTGAAGCGATTAGAGAGAAGTTGGGCAAGCTACCCGTCTTGGCGGAAGATTTGGGAGTAATTACACCAGAGGTAGAAGCACTGCGAGATAAGTATGAATTTCCTGGAATGAAGGTTTTACAGTTTGCCTTTGGTTCTGATCCTGGTAATCCATTTTTACCATTCAATTACCCGCGAAATGCTGTAGTTTATACGGGCACTCACGATAACGACACAACTGTAGGCTGGTTTAATTCAGCCAGTGACTACGAAAAGCAAAACCTGTTGCTTTATTTAGGTTGTGTTAGTCCTGAAGGCATTCACTGGGATTTAATTCGCCTAGCTTTGAGTTCCATAGCTAACCAAGCGATTATTCCCTTGCAAGATATTTTGGGTTTAGGAAACGAAGCGCGGATGAATTTTCCCAGTGTTGCTGAGGGTAACTGGGAATGGCGCTATCAAGCAGGAGCTTTGACACAAGAATTAGGCGATCGCTTGAAAGTTCTTACCAGACTTAATGGACGCGCCCCGGAAAGGCAATAAGGCAGGGGGGCAGGGGGAGATGAGGGAGCAGGGGGAGATGAGGGGGACAAGGGAGAACTATTGAACAAGTTTCTTTCTTGTCTCTTTCCCATGCCCAATGCCCAATGCCCAATGCCCCATACCCAATGCCCAATGCCCCATATTTCAAAACTTAGGTTTTGCAGCAATTCTAACTTCTTCCTCTTTCCCCGGTTCTCCCATTTCTTTGGCTTTCTCTTGATTGATGCTCATTAACACGCCACCAGCATTATCAGTTTTCACTGTGAGTTGCTGTTGGGCTTTCCAAATCCGGTGAGTTCCCTCTGGGAGAGTACCCTCAAACTCGGTTTTACCATCAGCTACTACGCGAATCCAAGATGACGCTTTTAAGGTGACACCAATCTGTACAGCCTTTCCCTGTTGGACGGCGCTAAGGGTATCGTTAACTGATTGAACCTCCACTGACTCTTTTACTTGGGCTATTTCTGGTTTAACAATGGACTTTTGTTTTGGGGATGGCTGATTTTGATTATTACTTGTACTTGCTTGTAGTACTGCGTTATTTAATAACTGAGATAAGCCATTTACAGAGCATACAATTAGCAATATGTAAAGAAAGTAAAGATGAATCGGACGTAGTTGATTAAGGGGTGAATTATTCTCTATACCTTGAGGATTCACTTGTGCAGAACTAATCGGAAAAGTGCCAGAAAACTCTACTCCATTCAAGCCTAGTGCATCGGCAAATTGCCTGATTAAACCCTGTATATAGACTGGTTCTGGCAGATCGTTTAAATTACCTTCTTCGATCGCCTGCAATAATCGCTGGGGAATCCTAGTTAATGCAACCATTTGCTCTAGAGATAATCCCTGTTCTTGACGCAATGCCCAAAGTTGAGCGCCCATTTCTGCCAATTTTTCGGCTCGTTGTTGCTCTAATGAAATTGATGGCTGGTTATTATTCTTCTTTCTTAGCCATTTCATGCCTACTGACACTCCTTAACTCCACAGAATCAATAATTAGGTTGTGTTATCTGATCTTGCAAAAAGTGAATTTCATGATTTTTGAGGGAACGATATTTACCTTCTGACAAAAAAGGTTCTTTTGGAGTTTGTAATTGAATTGCGCCGATAGCAGTCCGATGCAGCTTGATTACTGGGTATCCTAACTGTTGAGCTATCCGGCGAATTTGGCGATTTCTTCCCTCCTGCAACACTATTTCTAAAAAGCTTTGCTCGCCACAATGTTCTATTAGCTGTACCTTAGCGGGTCTGGTTTTTCTACCCTCCAACATCACACCCTGACGCCACATTTTCAGAACTGTTTCTGGAGGGTGTCCTTCTACCAAAACACGATATTTTTTGGAAATGCTGTGGCGAGGATGGGTTAGTCCAAATGTTAGATTTCCGTCATTGGTCAGGATTAATGCTCCTGTAGAATCTGCATCTAAGCGTCCAACTGGATGAATACCTGTACCCTCCCGTAATTCTTTCGGTAGTAGATCCAGGACTGTTGGTCTACGGTGAGGGTCGTAGCAAGTCGAAACCACACCTGCTGGTTTGTGTAGCAATAAATATATTAAAGCCGGACGCTGCTTTTTAGATACAGGCTTACCATCAATAGCGATCGCATCTTTTTCGGGATCAATTTTTTGACCTAAATGTGCTAACGCCCCATTTATCCGCACCCGCGAGTGCCTAATCATTTCTTCGGCTTCACGACGTGAGGCGATACCCCATTGAGCGAGAATTTTTTGTAACCGTGCCTCCATGTGGAATTGCTTATTTACTGTTAACAATTAAATGATATTTGCATTTTGTAGCCAGTAGACATAAATGTTACATTTAAGACTTATTTAATTTCTGTTCGGTTGTTAAGTAAATATTCATAAACAGATTCCTTAGATGCCAGAGCAAAATTTTCAGACAACACATACTAATAAAATACGCATAATTACGCAGGTACTCACAACAGCCCTAAAGCTCTGGTTGAGAGCGCAAGTGAGCCAAATATCGGACTTAGAAGTAGAAATTAAAGCGAGCGATCGCCAAATTCTCTCTGGGCGTATCCCGTCGGTATCTATTTTTGCTACTGATGCAGTTTATCAAGGTCTCCTAATTACAAAAATTCAATTAATAGCGGAAAATATTCGCATAAATATTGGCTCGGTACTCAAAGGAAAACCGCTACGACTGTTAGAAACAGTACCAGTAGTTGGCGATTTGATCGTAGACGAGAAGGATCTTAATGCTTCTCTCTCATCTAACTTATTATCGACTGCTTTGAGTGATTTACTGGTTAAAGTTTTACCAAGAGATTGCCCAAAGTCACAACCAATAAATTGGCAAGAAATTATTCTTGATAACAACCAAATTATACTGCGAGGTATGAGAGTAACCAATAGTGAAACAACTCCTCTAGAGATTTGTCTAAGCTTACAATTACTTAGTGGGCATGAGTTGCAACTGGCACATATAAAAATCAAGTCCGACCAAGGGGATATATTAGAGGACAATGATGAACACAATCTGGATCTTGGTTCAGATGTCGATATCCAAGAATTAACCCTGATCCCAGGCAAGCTAGTGTGTCGTGGGCGAATTAACGTTAACCCTTGATGATGACGAATTAAACAATGCTAATAAGTAGGTAGGCGTGAAAATTCATAACTACCTCATTACGAGTGAAACGTTCGCGGAGCGTCTCGTAGAGAAGCAATCGCAAAGGTTTTGAGCATTTTATATTTCGTTACATAGTTAGGTTTGTTTATGCCCACCTATTTACATTATTTTAACGAACTTTGGGGGTTTAAGTCCCCAGCAAGATAGGCAGCACGTTTTGTGTCGGGGTCTAAATCCCCGTCACAAAACGTAATTGCGAATTGCGTTAGCGAGGAACGAGCGTCATTGCGAATTGCGAATTGGTTTAAATGATCTAGCGCCTTTGAGGGGATGAGGACGACAAGGGGACAATCCCCCCCTTCGTTACTATCCCGCCTCGGAATAAATTCCAAGGCTAATAGCTTAAGTCCTCTCAAGAGGACTAAATAAGAATTTCAGTCCACTTAAGTGGACTTTAGCTATTAGCCCGGAACTTAAGTTCCGGGCGGGATATGGGTCAGTGCAATAGTTTAACTGTTACAAAAAACCACTACAGTAGCGGCAACAATAGTGTCATAAAATAATATACCAACGGAGCAGTGAAAATATAACTATCAGTACGGTCTAAAATACCACCGTGTCCAGGGATTAACTGCCCAGAATCTTTGACTCCAGCATCTCGCTTCAGCATAGATTCGGTAAGATCCCCCAAAAGACTAGCAATGCCAATCAGCAAACCCAATGCTAAACCAGTGAAGGGGGATCTGGGCAAGTGTAAATAATAGGCTCCTGCTATGGCTACAGCAATACTTGAAGTAATGCCAAAGACAGCACCTTCTACAGTTTTTTTCGGGCTAATATCAGACAGACGGGTTTTCCCAAAAAATTTGCCAATAGTGTAAGCGCCGATATCGGCTGCCCAAATACACAAAAAAGTTAGCAGTGTTGCTGTAAAACCTTGTGGTAAAGAAGCAGAATTTGCCTTTTCCCAAAAATCTGTCCACGTTGTAGGCCAATAACCTCCGAAAGGAAGATTGCTAAAAGCAGCAGTATCAATTGCTCGTAATCGCACCCAGTAACTTGGCAAATAACCTACGTAAAATAGCCCCATAATAGAAGCGGAAACATCAGCGATCGTGGCAAATTTTGGCTGAAACAGCAGGTAAAAACAAATAAGTGTGCCAGCTATTGGCATCACAGCCTCAGCTAAACTGCCATCAAGGGTACAAATTACCAGCAGAATTTGGCTGACAGCCATAGTAGTTTTAGCGGCGGGAGCGATGCCTCTGGCTCGTACTAAATTAAAATATTCCTGTTGACCCAAAAAGATGATAACCGCAAAGATGATGGTAAAATACCAACCCCCCAAAAGGGTTGCAGAAAGAGCAAGAGCGATCGCAACAATTCCACTAATAATCCGAGACCAAGGCATAGAAGTATTAAATATTGGGCATGGGGCATGGGGCATGGGGCATTGGGCATTGGGCATTGGGTGTTGGGCATTGGGTGTTGGGCATTGGGCATTGGGCATTGGTTATTCTTTCTTCCCCTGCAACGCCAGCTCCCCCTACTTCCTCATCTCTGTTTTCTCCCTTCCTTTACCGCTTCTTTCAATGCTCCATGCCCCATGCCCCATTCCCTAATCCAGTTTCTCACCACTGAGGATAAAAATGGGATCAACGGCGGTAAAGGTTTGAGAAAAGCCACGCGTCTCTAAGCGGTTAACGGCAGACTGAACGACTTCGATATTTCTAGCCCTTAACAGAGAAAAGCTCTGAGAAATAGCATACAGACTTTCTAGATTAGCAGCTGTGGCTACAACCCGACCGGATGGGGGCAAATAATTCCATGCTGCTTGCAGAATCTCTTGAATGGGTCGTCCTCCCTCGATACAAACGCGGTGAGGTGTAACTTTAAGATCGTGTAAACACTCTGGGGCACTACCTTCAATTACTTCGACGTTTTTCACATCAAAGCGATCGCAGTTACGCTTGATTAGATTAGCTACTTCTTCATCCCTTTCTATAGCGATAATCTTTCCACCTGGACACAATAGCCCCACCTCTACCGGAATTGTACCCGTCCCTGCGCCAATGTCCCATAACACAGAATCTGACTTTAGTCGCAGTTGGGCAATTAACATTAGTCGGACTTCTCGTTGACTCAGGGGAATTCCTGGCAAATTTTCAAACAATTCATCGGGAATACCAGGGGTAATATAAGGCCAAAGTTGGGAGGGCATAGAATTACGCAATTATACTAAAGATATGGATTTGCCAACTTGAAAAGCTATAACCTTTAAAAACTTTTCAACCGTAGCATTAGAAGAAACCATAATGATCGGCGAAATATTAGGCGAACGCTACGAAGTTCAGCAGCTACTAGGAAAAAAAGCAGGGCGGCGGACTTTGCTAGCTCGTGATTTGCAAACTCAAGAATTAGTTGTCATTAAGTTACTCTCTTTTGGTGATGACTTTGAATGGGATTCACTCAAGCTTTTTGAACGGGAAGCTGAAACTTTAAAATCTTTGTCACATCCCTTAATTCCTCAGTATTTAAACTATTTTGAGGTAAATTTACCAACCATTAAAGGATTTGCGCTTGTACAAACTTATATAAGAGCAAAAACTTTAGAACAATATTTACAAAGTGGGCGAACATTTACTGAAGCTGAAGTCAAACAGATAGCCAAAGCGCTTTTAGAGATTCTTATTTACCTACATGGGCTGTATCCGCCTGTAATTCATCGTGATATTAAGCCTAGCAATATTTTATTAGGGGAGCGTTCTGGTAATAGTGTTGGACAAGTTTATTTGGTAGATTTTGGCTCAGTGCAGACTATCCTCGCCACAGAAACCGGGACAAGAACTGTGGTAGGAACTTATGGCTATATGCCACCAGAGCAATTTGGCGGACGCACTGTTGCAGCATCAGACCTTTATAGTTTAGGCGCAACTTTAATTTATTTAATGACGGGGAATCACCCAGCTGATTTACCGCAAAAGGATTTTCGCATTCAGTTTGAGGTAGCCGCTAATCTGAGTCCCAGCTTTAGCAAGTGGCTAAAGTGGATGATTGAACCCAGTTTAGAAGGGCGTTTTAGTTCTGCTGCTGATGCGATCGCAGCTTTAGAGAAGCCACAAGTGACTAACTTACCTGCTTTAGTTGCCAGCAAACCAGATGGGAGTAAGATTCAACTAACCAAAAACTGGGATTCTCTAGAAATTATCATTCCACCAGATGGTTTCCATCCATCAATAGTATTGACAGGTGTATTTGTGATCGCCTGGAATTCATTTGTCCTACTTTGGACAATTTACGCTCTTTGGGCCCCTTTTCCTGTCAACATCCCCTTTGCGTTGTTCTCACTTGCTTTTTGGGTTGCTGGCTGTTCTATGGTGTATAAATTTTTCTTTAATTTGTTTGGACGCATCTGCTTACGCCTGAATGCAGAACAAATTTCCCTAAGCTGGGAGTTGTTTAGTTGGAAGTTTGAGCGTCCCCGACCATCCCCAAGGCAAAGTGTTAATAAGTTGGTTTACATTCCAAAACATTTTATTAAAGGCTCTCAAGACACTAGAGTTGCCGTTCCAGCGCAATTATATATTTACTCAGGATTACAAAAATACCAAATTAGTGGAAACGATGTCGGTATTAAATCTGAAGTAGAACTTGAATGGTTAGCTCATGAATTAAGTGAGTGGTTAGGTTTGCCAATTACCAATCCAATGGGAAGTAATACCAATTTGAAAAAATAATCCGACAAATAGACCATTTGTAGAGACGCGATTCATCGCGTCTTTACCCAAGGATGTGTTGCAATCATTAATTAAATTAGTATAAGTTAAGGTAATCATTTAATTTAATTTTTAATAAAAAAGTCTGAGCGCCGAAAACCAACGCTCAAACTTTTTTTATTGGTTTTTCTTACACCCTAAAAAGCAAAGGATTCAGGACTGTTCATCAAAAGCGACAATAGCATTTTTTTACTGTCATTCTTCCTTCAGCGATGCCATGTCAATCACAAAGCGGTATTTCACATCGCTTTTTAGCATCCGCTTGTATGCTTGGTTGATCTTCTGAATCGGGATAAGTTCGATGTCACTGACGATATTGTGTTCAGCGCAAAAGTCGAGCATTTCTTGTGTCTCCTGAATCCCGCCAATCATCGAACCGGCAATTACTCGGCGCTTAAAAATCAAGTTACCGATGTTAGGTGATGGGTGCGGATTTTCCGGTACACCAAGCAAGCACAGCGTACCACCACGCTTAAGCAACTGAGTGTACGCGTCCAGGTCGTGCGATACCGAAACCGTGTTGAGAATGAAGTCGAAGCTGTTGATATGCTTGTTCATCTCATCGCTGTTTTTTGAAATGACAACCTCATCGGCTCCAAGGCGCTTGGCATCTTCGGTCTTACTTGACGACGTTGTGAACAGCACAGTGTAAGCACCAAAAGCGTGAGCTAATTTTAGCCCCATGTGTCCCAACCCACCAAGCCCGACGATACCCACCTTATCGCCTTTGCCAACTTTCCAGTAGCGTAAAGGCGAGTACGTCGTGATCCCCGCACACAATAAGGGTGCGACGCCAGCGAGATCCAGTTTTTCCGAAACGCGTAGCACGTAATTTTCATCCACGACAATCTGGTTTGAATAACCCCCATAAGTCGTTTTCCCTGTCTGCTTCTCTGGGCTGTTGTAGGTGAAGATAATTTCATTATCACAGTACTGCTCAAAACTCTCACGGCAGTTTGGACAGGTGCGACAAGAATCGACCATACAACCAACGCCCGCAGTCTCGCCTACCTTGAACTTGGAAACCTGCTCACCAATCTTCACTACACGACCAACGATCTCATGTCCAGGTACGACAGGGTAAACCGTATTTTTCCACTCATTAGCGACTGTATGCAGATCCGAGTGACACACGCCACAGTAAAGGATCTCGATTTGTACGTCGTGCGGCCCTAACTCTCGCCGTTCAAAAGTGAACAATCCTAGTGGTGTACTTGCACTTTGGGCTGCGTATCCAACACTCTTAATCACAGATAATCTCCTTTTTGCTAAATTGTTTCATAGGTATTGTGAACCTTATTCAAAGTTTTCTGACTCAGTTCCTCGAAACTGCTCATATACTGCAATTAACAGACCAAAATTGTTCCTACTCAGTATTAAATGCTAGGACAGGGGAGTGCCTCTCCTCTACCCAGATTCGTTTCGATATTTCCCGAACAATGTCCCTGATGATTCCGGCTTTAACGAACTTTGGGGGTTTAAGTCCCCAGCAAGATAGGCAGCACGTTTTGTGTCGGGGTCTAAATCCCCGTCACAAAACGTAATTGCGAATTGCGTTAGCGGAGCGGGGCGTTAGCCCATTGCGAATTGCGAATTGGTTTAATAGCTCCATGAAAATGAGTATAAAGGAAGTCAGACTGGTCTGAGTCACCATCATAAGTATGAGACAGTAGACGAAGTAGGTGGAGGAGGGGGAGCAGGAAAAAAATTCTACTAATCGTGTTGGATGGAACAATTGAGTAATTTAATTTTTTGAATTCCCTAAAGTGCTTATAGTATGTTGTTTAGCAAAATTTTTTGAAGATAGCAGAACTTATGGAATTTGCGCCATCAATGTCTATATTTAATTACAGAAGCCTTAGAGGAAATTTATATGTTTGGACTGGGATGGCCAGAAATAGCTGTAATTACCATAGTCGCTGTTTTAATTTTTGGCCCAAAAAAAATTCCCGAACTGGGAACTGCACTGGGCAAAACCCTACGAGGGTTTAAGGAGGAGATGAAAACTCCCAGTGACGAAATCAATCAGGAAGAAGAAAAACAATAGTCAACCGCCCCACCCACAAGGGGATGGGGCTTGTAACTAACCGACAGAATCGGCTGAAACATACGGCATATTGACTGATGCCTGCTCCTGTGTCCCTAACTGGGTAGAGGAGAGAATATAGTCGTCCCGAACATTCTTGGCAGCATTGAGATCCGCGTGTGTCCGATGTCCACAATTTTTGCAATGAAATCTGGACTTGTGCCGATTTGTTCTTCGGATGTGCTTACAAATATTGCATTTTTGGGAGGTATAACGAGGATCTTGGTGTACTACTCGTTTTCCCAACGCTTCTGCCTTGTAAGCCAAGAACTGCTCTTGCTGATAGAACGCCCAACTACCCAACCATTTATTCATTTTCTTGCCGCGTCGCTGAGTGCGAATACTGGACAAGTCCTCTAGTACAAAAACCGCAATTAAGGGTTGGTTGACTAACTTTTTACTTACACAATGGTTCGTATCCCGCATGAACCGCTTCTCGCGTCCAGACATCGCCTTTAAACGACGTTTGGCACTGCGAGTGCCTTTTTGCTGGAGTTTACGACGATTATGTAAATAACGTCTTTGTACTTCCCTGATTTTAGAAGAACTGAAAAATTGACCATCATTGGTAACAGCTTGATGATACAAGCCTCGGTCAATTCCTTGAATTTGTCCTTCTATCTGTTGCGGGTCTTCTGTCTCAAAAACCAATCTCACCCAGAATTGCTTGGTGTTGTTAGTACAGGTAACAGTTGCACCGCAAAATTCCCAAGTTTCAAACACTTCTTGAAAATATTCAGGAACATCAAGAATTAAAGTGACTCGTTTCCCAATGCACGAGAGGGTTAATTGCTTTCCTCTTAGCGTCATTGTGCGTTTATCGTACCTTAATCCCGATGTTGGTTTTTTCTTGGGAATGCTCTTGAATTTTGTAGCTTTGATAGCTTCAAGTGCGTTATCTCTGATTGTTTGCAATAGCGCAGAAGGCACACACGGATACTGAACTCTTAACAAGTGATACAGTTCCTTGTGTGCCTTATTTTTGTTGTAACTACTCTTAGCAATAGCCCAGTCAACGTGTGCGTTAAATATCTCTGCACACTGGTTCATCAAAGGTAAAAATTTATCCGATGGTAAATCAACTGGGATACTAACAGTACGTTTCATGTAGATTCTACTGGCTTGTAGTAAGCAATAATCACAGCTTCATAAAAGTAATCAGAATACAGGAGTCAGCGCCCTGACTCCTCCTGACTACAGTAATGTATTAACAACAGAAGAAGGTGCTATTCCATTTTGAGAATCGATGACAGTTGTGCCAGTATTTTGTTGGTGTGTCTCTTCTTTGGCTAAACCACGCAGCTTAATTAACTTAATAGCTCGTGTAACGCTTTCTGGTAAAATTACCACCAGACTGTTATCAGGAGCCATGTCTAAGCCTTTATTTATCGCTTGGGTTTCATCCAAAATTGATTCGTAGCGGCTATCAGGTTTAACTTCGGTGATGCCTTGAATAATCAACTGGGCGGCTGAACCCCGTAAGCGTCCCCGTGTGTCATCGTCTTCTTTGACGATGATGTAGTCAAAAATTTGTGCTGCTAATTTGCCTAATGTAACAAAGTCTTCGTCGCGGCGATCGCCTGGCCCACCAATTACGCCAATCCGTTGTCCTGTAGTCCAGTTCCGTACAAAGGAACCTACAGCTTCGTAACTGGCTGCGTTGTGGGCATAATCTACTAAAGCGTGGTAGTTGCCTAAATTAAATAAGTTCATCCGTCCTGGTGTTTGACTAACTGAAGCCCGGAAGGTCTTCAAACCAGCACGAATCTGCTCAATAGTGACGTTTTGCACGAATGCTGCCAAACTTGCTGCTAAAGCATTGGCAATCATAAACGGCGCTCGACCGCCCATTGTTAAAGGTATATTTTCTGCTCTTTCTATCCTGTGTGTCCAATCACCTTTAACAATTGACAAATAGCCATTTTCATATACTGCTGCTACTCCGCCCTTTTGGATGTGCTTTCGCACTAATTCCGAGTCGGGGTTCATTGTAAAGTAAGCAATATTAGCCTTAGTTTTTTCTGACATGGCGGCGACTCTGCGATCGTCGGCATTAAGTACCGCATAGCCATCAGGGAATACGGCTTCTGCTACTACACTCTTGAGGTTAGCTAACTGCTCAATTGTATCTATATCGCCGATTCCTAAGTGGTCGGCAGCTACATTCAACACCACTCCCACATTTGCGGCTTCAAAGCCCAATCCAGAGCGGAGAATGCCACCGCGAGCCGTTTCCAGTACCGCTACTTCTACTGTGGGATCTTGAAGGATGACGTGGGCACTTTGGGGGCCTGTGTTATCGCCAGCTTCTACTAAGTAATCACCGATATATGTTCCATCGGTAGTAGTATAACCAACTACTTTACCAGTCTGTTTATAAATATGTGCTAGTAGTCGGGTTGTAGTAGTTTTACCGTTAGTACCCGTGATGCTAAGGATGGGGATTTGTCCAGATTGCTCGTTGGGAAACAGCATATCCATTACTGCGCCAGCGACGTTACGGGGAATACCCACGCTTGGGGCAACGTGCATTCGGAAGCCGGGAGCGGCGTTAACTTCGACAATCACGCCATCAACTTCCCGCAGGGGACGGCTAATATCCGTGGTGACGATATCGAGTCCGGCGATATCTAAACCGATAATCTTAACTACCCGTTGTGCCAACCAAAGATTTTCTGGGTGAATTTCATCGGTACGGTCTACGGCACTACCACCTGTACTTAAGTTTGCCGTTGCTCTGAGATAACAAATAGTCCCCTTGGGTGGCACGCTGTTTATGGTATAGCCTTGCCTTTCTAAGAGTTGGTAGCTGGTGCGGTCTAGTTCAATCTTGGTTAGGACGTTATCATGTCCTTCACCGCGATTTGGGTCTAGGTTTGTTTCCTCAATGAGTTCGGCGATGGTTGATCTGCCATTGCCAATCACATGAGCCGGGACGCGTTCGGCTACTGCTACTACTTTGCCATTTACTACTAGTACCCTATGGTCGCGTCCAACATAATATCTTTCGACAATAATTGACCGGGAAACCTGTCTAGCGGCTTCGTATCCTGCTTCAGCTTCTTCCCAAGTTCTAATATCAATGGTGATCCCCCGTCCATGATTGCCATCCAGGGGCTTGATGACGATAGGATAGCCGCCAACGAATTCAATGGCTTGTTCCAAATCGTCTAAGAAGTTGATCACTGTACCTCTGGGTACTGGCGCACCAGCAGCAGCAAGGATGCGTTTAGTGGCTTCTTTATCGCAAGCTAGTTCTACGCCCAGAATGCTGGTGTTGTCCGTCATTGTGGCCTGCATCCGCTTCTGATTCACGCCGTAGCCCAGCTGAATCAAAAAGCGGGCTTCCAGAGACATCCAGGGAATACCTCTTTTTTCTGCTTCTTTGATGATCGCTTCAGTGGACGGGCCTAAGGAAGCATCACGGGTGAAGTCTTTCAGGTCTTGGATATCTTGCTCTAGTTCTGCTTTGGGATAACGCCCTCGATCAACGATACTCTGACACAGCCGTACTGCGGCTCGTCCAGCGTAGCGTCCCGCTTCCTCGTTCTGATACTCAATTACTACTTGATAAATTCCGGGTGTGGCAGTTTCGCGGGTGCGACCAAAGCCAACATGCATACCAGCTAATTCCTGGAGTTCTAGGGCTACGTGTTCTACGATATGACCAATCATAGTGCCTTCTTTGACTCGCATCAGAAAACCACCACGACAGCCAGGAGAACAATAATGACCCTCCAGACTCGGCAGCGCCTCAACTAGTCCTTCATAAAAGCCAGGGATTTCATTCGAGGGCGTCTCGGCAAGGTTTTCTAAATCGAGGCGCATGACGATCAGCTTGTGGCGTCGAATGCTCCAATAGTTTGGGCCGCGTAAGGTCTGGATCTTGAGGATTCTCATGGGAATAGGTAGATGGAGATTCGGAACCAAAATTCTAGTTTCTTACTGGAATTGACCGCTAAACTGTTCGTTGCAAACAGTTTTTTCTTTTTACATACTATTCTCATCATTTTTCTACAACAAGAAATAAATGTGCGGTCAACCTCTAACAGGATTTTAGATTTATGATTTTGGATTAAAAGAGACAATTAGGGTACTTAGCTCTCTTAATTTTAGATTTACGATCGCAAAGGCTTAACGAGTCGTTGATGGTTTTTTAGATTTCTTTCGCCCACTTGGCGGCATCTGCCAAAAAGCTCTTTTAATCTAAAATCCGTCTTGAAAAGCTTGTTAGGTCGGTAAACCAACGCCACTTGCTACAACGCGGGGAACCCGCGCAACGCAGTGGCTCTTCCTTACAACTTTTTGCAAAATCCAAAATCTAAAATTTGTGGCCAACTCAGTGTAACCTCAGATACTTTATCCCGTCAGCTGGAGATCCGGTGTACAGCAGGCAATACAGTGCGCTGGTACAAGTGGAAGCGATCGCCGTAGCTGAGGATATGGAGACGTAAATTATGTACTGTTAATGGTTCATTAGCACCAACATGGGGTTCGTTGGTGTGGGTGGCTTCAGTGGGATCAACAATGGTGACACTGCCTTTACCCATAACTTGTAACCAACCATCACGTTCAAATACTGCACAAGTATCTTCGTCAATGCCAATACCTAAGCGATCAGGGTGAGCTGCGATCGCACTTATCAGCCGCCCCATCCGATTACGGTTGTGAAAGTGTTGGTCAACGATGACTTCAGGAATAAACCCTAAACCCGTTGCCATATCAACTAGGGAACGATTTGGCGATTCTCCACTACCGCCACCTGCAATCATGTGATGCCCCATCACTGCTGCTCCTGCACTCGTGCCTGCTAAGGTTAGTTGCCCCGCCCTCACACGCTGGCGAATAATTTCCATTGCTGGTGTATCTGCCAATACACCACAGAGACGCAGCTGGTCGCCTCCTGTCAAAAATACCCCACTACAGGCTTCTAAGGATGCTTTGATCTGGGAGGATTCACACTGTTCTCGTTCGCGGATATCTAAAATCTCTACCTTCTGAGCACCCATTTCTTCAAAAATGCGAATATACCTACCACCGATGATGGCCGGTTCGCGAGAGGCAGATGGAATAATTGTAATATAAGCCTTACTAGCACCGGCGCGTCCAAAAAAAGTTCGGAGGATTTCGCGTCCATGAACTTTATCTTCTGCACCTCCGATAACCAGAACGGCGGTTTTAGTTGCTTGGGGTGTCCTCATTTCTAGCGATTTAGCTTGTAATTGCGGCATTGTGTTTCTCCTGTCAACAACTTCAGGAGCCATCGCCTTGGACGGGTTCCCCGGCTTGTGGCGAATGGCGTGTGAATTTAACAAGGTTCAGTTGCAGCCATGATTTTTGCGCTTTGCAACTTTTGAGAGGACACTTTTTGGAAGTTTGGAACTGGGTAAGCTACTCTCTAAATTTTCGCTTAACGCTCGCGTTGCCTCAGTCTAAACGTGTTCGTTCCCATTCCTCAAAGCCAGTGCCTTGTTTTTCACCTGTCCATTTGCAGCAGGGCAAAATAGTCTTTATGGGGCTAAATTCCCGCTTTGGCATTGAGGACGAGCAGTTAAGACTACGCTTTTTTCTGAGACTGGCTCGATGCATCCTGGAAGTTGTTAACTTGATAAGATTATTAATTTAAATGTACTTGTGACAACATTTAAACATAAATTAAGTAATTAGAAAAACTTTTAATCCCATCTAAAATCCAAGAGGTCTGGTAGTTTTAGATACTATTGATAAAGTTTAACTGGAGTTTGACCCGAATGGCGGCTTGTTGATGTTTGCTAGACATTCACTCTTTAGATTAGTGTCCTTGAATACGAATAACTGTGCGCTTTGATATAGTTACGCTTTTTCCTGACTGTTTTAACTCTGTTCTCAACTCTGGTTTGCTAGGTAAAGCCTTAGCCAAACAGATTGCCGAAGTGCATCTGGTTAACCCACGGGACTTTACCACTGATAAGCACCGGAAGGTGGATGATGAACCCTACGGCGGCGGCGTTGGGATGCTAATGAAGCCAGAACCTATTTTTAACGCTGTGGAGTCGCTGCCAACTTTACCCCGAAGAGAAATAATTTTGATGAGTCCACAGGGTCAAACAATTAATCAACCTCTTTTAAAAGAATTGGTGACAAATTACGACCAGTTAGTAGTTATTTGCGGGCATTACGAAGGAGTGGATGAGAGGGTGCTACATTTGGTAACTCGTGAAGTATCTTTAGGAGATTTTATTCTGACTGGCGGAGAAATTCCAGCAATGGCTTTGATTAATGGCGTAGTGCGGCTGATCCCAGGAACCGTAGCTAAAACGGAGTCCCTCACAGCAGAAAGTTTTGAGGAAGGGTTATTGGACTATCCCCAATATACTCGTCCTGCCAATTTTCGCGGTTTAAAAGTGCCTGATGTCTTGCTCAGTGGGAATCATGCCGCGATCGCCCGGTGGCGTTACGAGCAACAAATTCAAAGAACCCGCGATCGCCGTCCTGATCTCCTGGATAAATGGAAGCAGGGGGCAGGGGGCAAGGGGGCAGAGGGAGCAGGGGGAGCAGGGGAGGCACGGGAGAATAATAATTCCTAACTCCTAACTCCTAACTCTTAACTCCTAACTAATGACTAATGACAAATGACTAATGACAAATGACTAAAATTCGTATTGGTAACGGCTACGATATTCATCAACTGGTGAGCGATCGCGCTTTGATTTTAGGTGGAATTGAAATTCCTCATGAACTGGGTTTATTGGGTCACAGTGACGCTGATGTGCTTACCCACGCGATTATGGATGCCATGCTTGGGGCATTATCTTTGGGGGATATTGGTCACTATTTTCCACCTAGCGATCCTCAATGGGCGGGAGCAGATAGTTTAGTACTATTAAATCAAGTACATCAACTGATTCGGGATCAAGGTTGGCAGGTGGGAAATATTGACTCGGTGGTAGTAGCAGAACGTCCAAAATTAAAACCGCATATTCACAATATGCGCGATAAATTAGCAGCAGTTTTAGAATTAGAAGCAAATCAAATTGGCATTAAAGCTACCACCAACGAAAAATTAGGCCCAGTTGGACGTGAAGAAGGTATATGTGCTTATGCTGTTGTCTTGCTTTTGAAAGAATAAAAATTATGAAATATTTTCCAATTTTTTACATAATTAAGCGTTTTTTCTTACCAATAATTCTGGTTTTGACAACAGCAATTACAATTACCGCGTGCAATCCATCTAACTTTAAAACCGCAGCTGCACAAGTTCCTCAGTTGGTTCTTTCTACTACCACTGATCCTAAAACCTTTAACTTAGCCCTCATCCAAGAATCTCCCAATATTTCTGGTTTCACTTATGAAGCATTAGCCACTCAAAACGGAATAACTAAGGAAATTCAGCCAGCTTTAGCTGAATCTTGGGAACTTTCCCCCGATAAACTGCGGTTTGTCTTTACTTTGCGAGAAGGATTGAAGTGGTCGGATGGTCAGCCATTAACAGCCGATGATGTCGTTTTCTCTTTCAATGACATCTACATGAACAAGCGCATTCCCACTTATACCCAAGATGCTCTTCGCATTGGTATCAGTAAGGCTTTTCTCAAAGTCCGCAAAATCGATGAACGCCGGGTAGAATTTATTCTGCCAGAACCGTTTTCTCCTTTTTTGCGATCAATTGCAGCAGGAGTAGGAATATTACCAGAACACGCCTTGCGTGCAGCTGTGGAAGCTAAAAACTCTAACGGTAAGCCAGTGTTTATGTCCACTTGGGGAACCGACACAGACCCCAAAAAAATTATTGTTAATGGCCCTTACACAATCGAGAGTTATTCAGCCAATCAACGCGTAACATTTCGGCGCAACCCTTACTACTGGCGTCAAAAAGATGCACAAGGAAAACAACTGCCATATATTGAGCGTATAATTTGGCAAATTGTGGAATCGCCTGATACAGCTTTGCTGCAATTTCGTTCTGGAGGGTTAGATTTACTAGAAATTGGCCCTGGAAGTTTTCAATTGCTCAAGCGTCAAGAAAAGCAGGGTAACTTTACTATTAAAAATGCTGGGCCTGACACTGGGACAAGTTTTATAACTTTCAATCTCAACAAAGGTAGTCGCAATGGCAAGCCTGTTGTAGATCCTATTAAGTCCCGCATTTTTAACAACGTTGCTTTTAGACAGGCTGTCGCCTACGCGATTGATCGCCAAACGATGATCAACAACACTTTGCGGGGATTGGGTGAACCGCAAAACTCTCCGATTTCTGTTCCTAGTCCTTATTATTTGTCTCCAAAAGAAGGTTTAAAAACTTATGATTACAATCCAGAAAAAGCTAAACAACTTTTACTAGGAGCAGGATTTAAATACGATGATAAAGGTCAACTGTTGGACGCGGATGGGAATCGAGTCCGCTTCACAATGATGGCTGTTGCTGGTAATAGACCGACAATCACACCTAAAATTCAACAGGATCTCGGCAAGATAGGTATTAAAGTTGATTTACAATTTCTTGACTTCAGTATTATTGGAGAAAAAATCTCTAACACCCTAGATTGGGAATGTTGGTATGGAGCTATTACTGGTGGTATTGAGCCGCAAGATGGTTTCAATGTCTGGTCTGTAGATGGTAACTTTCATGTATTTAATCAGAAAGCTCAAGCCGGACAATCCCCAACCGTCGGTTGGAAAGCTACAGATTGGGAGCAGAAAATTGAAGACCTATACATTAAAGGTGCAAGAGAGTTCGATGAAACAAAACGCAAAGCTATCTATGCAGAAACACAACAACTCTCACAAGAGTATCTGCCTTTTATTCACCTATTCAATTCTCTAGCTTTAGTAGCGGTGCGTAATACCATTGAGAACATAAAATACTCGGCGATAGGAAGTTACAATTGGAATCTTTATGAACTCAAAGTAGCAGAAGATAAAAAAGTTAGTCATTAGTCATTAGTCATTAGTCATTTGTCATTTGTCATTGGTCATTTGGCTTAGTTAGTCTCTTTGTCTCTCTTTATCTCTCCCTACCTCCCCTGCTTCTCCCATTCCTCACTTGCTACTTCCCTTTATGCAATCAAGGCAGAACATGAAGTGTATTATGCAAACAGTTTAGTCTTTCAGTTCTATGATTTTTGCCCTCTTGCCTAACCGCCACCGTGGGTTTGTGGTTTTAGCAATATTCAGTCTATTTTTGATTTTTCAGATAGCTCTTATTAGTTGCAACCCAACTAATTTTAAGAGTAAAGCGGCGCAAGTATCGCAATGGGTTACAAGCACTATTGGCGACCCGAAAACTTTTAACTACGCCTTCAATCAGGAATATCCTCATGTTTTTCTGTTCACGACTGAAGGACTAACTACCCTCAATGGTATTACAGGCAAAATTGAGCCAGCTTTAGCGGTATCGTGGGATATTTCTGACGATAAAAAGCGAGTCGCTTTTACTTTGCGAGAAAACCTGAAATGGTCAGATGGCGAACCGCTTACCGTAGATGATGTTATTTTTACCTATGAGGATGTGATTTTCAATCCACAGATTCCTACTGATTGGAAAGATGGTCTGAAAATTGGTTCTAGTGGTAGTTTTCCTAAAATCAGAAAAATAAGCGATCGCCAAATTGAATTTATTCTACCTGAGCCTTTTGCTCCTTTCCTTTATACCACAGCCGGAGCATCAACAAATTCAGTTGGTATTTTGCCAAAACATGCTTTAGCTGAATCATTGAAATCTAAAGATACTAAAGGTAATTCCAAGTTTCTATCTACTTGGGGAACAGATACAGAACCCAGTAAAATTATTGTTAACGGTGCTTATAAAATAGAAAGTTATACTCCCAGTCAACGTGTGGTATTTCGGCGCAATCCTTATTACTGGCGCAAAGATAGCCAAGGAAATCAGTTACCATATATTGAACGTATTGTTTGGCAAATTATTGAATCTACAGATACAATAATTCTTCAGTTTCGCTCTGGAGGATTAGATACAGTTACTATTTCTCCTGAAAACTTTTCACTACTTAAGCGCGAAGAAAAGCGGGGAAAGTTTACTATCTACAATGGAGGCCCGGAATTCACCAATACTTATATTTCATTTAATCTCAACAAAGGTCGGCGGCAAAACGGACAGCCTGTAGTTGACTCAATTAAATCCCGTTGGTTTAATACCGTTGCTTTTAGACAAGCAGTTGCTTATGCACTCGACCGTCAAACAATGCTAAATAACGTTTTTCGGGGGATTGGTGTGTTACAAAATTCGCCGATAGAAATTCAAAGTCCTTACTATTTTCCTCCAGAAAAAGGTCTTAAAGTTTATGAATATAATCAAGAAAAAGCGAAAAAATTACTATTAAGCGCAGGTTTTAAATATAATGAGAATAAACAGTTACTAGACGCTGATGGTAATCGGGTGCGCTTCAGTTTATTAACGAATGCTGAAAATAAAACTCGTGTTTTAATGGGAGCGCAAATTAAGCAAGATTTGAGTAAAATTGGCATTCAAGTTGATTTTAATCCAATTGCTTTCAATACCCTTACAGACAAACTTTCTAATTCTCTCGATTGGGAATGTTATCTGCTAGGCTTTGTTGGAGGGATTGAACCAAATGACGGGGCTAATGTTTGGTTACCGGAAGGTGGATTACACACTTTCAATCAGAAACTTCAAGCAGGACAAGAATCACTTATTGGTTGGCAAGTTGCAGATTGGGAAGCGGAAATCGGTCGTCTTTACATTAAAGCAGCACGAGAGTTAGACGAAGTAAAGCGCAAAGAGATTTACGCCGAAACGCAACGCCTCTCTCAAGAATATTTACCTTACATTTATTTAGTGAATCCTTTATCTTTGATAGCAGTGCGCGATCGCATCCAAAACGTCAAATTCTCTGCACTTGGTTCCCAAAAAGGAACGTTATGGAACAAATATGAACTGAAAATCACAGAATAGAGTTTAAAGTATTAAAATCTCCGCCCTTGGTGGCACGTTTGGGAACATTTATAAAATTCAAACAACAGACCAGTGTCTCAAAATGAAACTTTGCGATCGCTCCTCGAAGCGGTTGCCAATGGTAAAGTTACCCCAGATACGGCATTCGACTCACTCAAAGATTTAACTTATGAATCTGTGGGTGAGTTTGCCAAAATCGACCATCATCGCCAGCTAAGAACTGGTTTCCCAGAGGTTATTTGGGGCCCCGGTAAGACTCCTGACCAAATTGCTCAAATTATCGAGGTGATGCGCCTCCGTAATCCGGTGGTGATGGCAACTCGCATTGAACCAGCAGTTTATACAGCACTGGAATCAAAAGTTAACGGTTTACGATATTACGAATCGGCACGAATTTGTGCGATCGCTCCTTCTACCATCGAACCACAATTTGGGGGTGAAATCGGCATTCTTTCTGCTGGTACTGCCGATTTACCCGTTGCTGAAGAAGCTGCTGTCACTGCTGAACTTTCCGGTTTTCGCGTCCAGCGCCTCTGGGATGTTGGCGTTGCGGGGATTCACCGTTTATTAAGTAACCGCCACCTGATTGAGTCCGCATCGGTGTTGATTGTCGTAGCGGGGATGGAAGGCGCTTTACCCAGCGTTGTTGCGGGTTTAGCGAGTTGTCCTGTAATTGCCGTACCCACCAGTATCGGTTATGGTGCGAGTTTTGGTGGATTAGCACCTTTATTGACAATGCTTAACTCTTGTGCTGCGGGAGTAGGCGTAGTAAATATCGATAATGGTTTTGGTGCAGCAGTTTTAGCGGGGCAAATTTTGCGGACTGCCGAGAAATTGCGGTTGGCATCGGCTGCATCTTGAGTTAAGACATTGAGGTTATATGCAATATTTCAGTAAATCTCAGGAATTTATCTAAAAAATAAACTGATACTGAATTTTGCCACCTCCAACCTCTTAATCATCAAATATGAGTCATTACAGTGATTTGATATCTCGGTTATATTGGCATTTGCCTGTAAATTTGACAGCACTACTAGCACAAACAATTACCGATCCAGACTTGATGGGTCAGGTTGAAAAATCTTGGCGTCACTTTATACAAACAGGTCAAGTATGGGCATTGTTGATTGGTTTAGTCATTGGCTATATGATTCGGAATCTAACTAGCTATGGTTAAATCTAGAGGGAATAGGGAGTAGGGAGTAGGGAGTAGGAAATTAGGAAAATTGTCTTCCTCTCTTCCCAAATCATTACTCCCCATTCCCCACTCCCCACTCCCCTCATAATCCTCATAATATTTATGACCAAAGAAGAAACTTGGAGCCAGAGGTTTGAATCAGCATTGCATCCAGCGATCGCTCGTTTTAATGCCAGTATAGATTTTGATATTGAATTAATCGAATATGACTTGACTGGTTCTCAAGCCCATGCTAAAATGCTTGCTCACACGGGCATCATCTCCACAGAAGAAGGAGAGCAACTGGTTGCAGGTTTAGAACAAATTCGCCAAGAGTACCGCCAGGGTAAATTTCAGCCTGGTGTTGATGCTGAGGATGTACATTTTGCAGTTGAACGACGATTGACAGAAATTGTCGGCGATGTGGGTAAAAAGGTGCATACGGCGCGATCGCGTAATGACCAAGTTGGTACAGATACCAGACTCTACCTCCGTGACCAAATCCAACAAATTAAAAGGGAATTGCGAGAATTTCAAGGGGTTTTACTGGATATAGCTGAAAAAAACGTT
The DNA here is from genome assembly GCF_003113895.1 of Nostoc commune NIES-4072. Classification (NCBI taxonomy): domain Bacteria; kingdom Bacillati; phylum Cyanobacteriota; class Cyanophyceae; order Nostocales; family Nostocaceae; genus Nostoc; species Nostoc commune. Next base: position 4,474,957 of record NZ_BDUD01000001.1, read on the forward strand.
GAAACCCTAATTCCTGGCTATACGCACCTACAACGCGCCCAACCCCTGAGTTTAGCTCACCACCTCTTGGCATACTTTCAAATGGCGCAACGCGACTGGGAACGCTTAGGAGACGTTTCTCGCCGCGTGAATATCTCACCTTTGGGGTGTGGTGCTTTAGCTGGAACTACTTTCCCCATCGACCGCCATTACACAGCTAAACTCCTGAATTTTGACGATATTTATGCTAACAGCCTCGATGGAGTGAGCGATCGCGATTTTGCGATCGAATTCTTGTGTGCTGCTAGCTTGATTATGGTTCACCTCAGCCGCCTTGCGGAAGAAGTCATTCTTTGGTCATCAGAAGAATTCCGCTTTGTTACCCTCAAAGATAGCTGTGCCACAGGTTCCAGTATCATGCCCCAAAAGAAAAACCCCGATGTACCAGAACTCGTGCGGGGGAAAACGGGGCGTGTATTCGGTCATCTCCAAGCAATGTTAGTGATTATGAAGGGGTTACCCCTGGCGTATAATAAAGACCTGCAAGAAGATAAAGAAGGTTTATTTGATAGCGTCAACACAATCAAAGGCTCTCTCGAAGCCATGACGATTTTGCTCAAGGAAGGTTTGGAATTTCGTACCCAACGGTTAGCAGAAGCTGTGGCGGAAGATTTTTCTAACGCTACCGATGTAGCAGATTATCTGGCAGCACGGGGCGTTCCTTTCCGGGAAGCTTATAATCTTGTGGGTAAGGTGGTAAAAACTAGTATTGCCGCAGGCAAACTCCTAAAAGATTTGAAATTGGAAGAGTGGCAACAACTACATCCGGCATTTGCAGCAGATATTTATGAGGCGATATCCCCTCGTCAAGTTGTAGCAGCCCGCAACAGTTACGGTGGTACTGGCTTTGTACAGGTTCGCAAAGCACTCATCGCTGCCCGCGCTCAATTAGTTCAATAGAAGGAGTGAGGAGTAAGAATTTTAGATTTTGGATTTTATACCAATTTGAAAAAAGAATGCGACAAATAGACCATTTGTAGAGACGCGATTCATCGCGTCTTTACCCAAGGATGTGTTGGAATTATTAATTGAATTGGTATTAGATTGAAATTTAATCCAAAATCCAAAATTGAATTGCCCAATACCCAAAAATAAATAAGGGCGTACAAATGTGCGCCCTTAAATATAAATAATCTAAATAACAAGGATTTAAGCAAACAACTTATTCAGTGTCAGCTGCTGCTGCTCCTTCTTCTTCTTCACTCTTTGGTGGTCTTTGTTGGAACCTTCTCTGCATTCTTCCTGTAGTAGTTCGTTTACGAAACTTTCTGGCATACGCCTGGTTCCGTAGCGCCTTTTCTTTTTTCGGGTTACGGCGCTTGGCCATGTTCACCTCATTAATAAACAACAAAAAAGTAGCAACTAGGCATCACGTAGGCAATATCAGTTACCAATGTTATTGATATACTTGTAGCCTAGTGCAGCAATAAATACGCTTTAAACAGTGTACTAGTCTATCGCATTCAACCTAGCTCTGTCAATAATAATTTATAATTATCCCCACCAGCTAGACGAAAAGCCCGGAATATAATTATGCGTGACTTTTGAGAGCCAGTTGGTTCTCCCTACAGCCCTTCTCCTAAAAGAGACGCTACGCGTAGCTTGCTTCTTTGGAGGGGTACAACGCTCTTAACCCGCTCAACGCACTGGCTCCTTTTGACTTCTGCCTTGCGGTACTAGTTGTTGTTCTTAGAACAAACTAATCAATATTATTAAGAATTAGGTAACAGTTTCAAACCTCGTTTAATTATCTCTTCTAAATTTTGCATTCAAACTTATCATTGAGATGATTTTTTTTAATGTGTGCTGAAAAATATTAGTGATAGCTGGTTGGGCAAGGCTAATGTTAGTTTTAAACTGAAAAACTTTCTGATTAAACAAACTTTATGTATATATGAATACAGTGCTTCTCTTGAAACTTGATGTTAGAATCAATAATATTCTACGTAAATCGTGAGAATAAAATCTCAAACCGCAAACATTTTTGTATAAAACAAAACTCGATAAAAATTTAATTAGTTGAGTTTATGTAAGTGGTAGAGAGCTATAGAATACAACACAAAAATTTTGAAGATTGAACGTTATTGCTTTTTTTCCGGCAGCTGTGCAGTCCACACGTAGCTTATGGCGTATTGGACAAACAGTATTGGGTATTATATTTCGTCATCCCATTACTGGCACTAGTATCATCCCAATTTTACCTGATGGTCGGATTGTACTGATCCGGCGGCGTGATGATGGTCTTTGGTCATTGCCTGGAGGGATGGTGGATTGGGGAGAAGATATTCCCAATACAGTCCGCCGGGAATTGATTGAGGAAACCGGGCTAGAATTGGTGAAAATTAATCGTTTAGTAGGAGTTTACTCCGCACCAGACCGCGATCCCAGAATCCATTCAATTTGTGTTGTGGTTGAAGCTGAAGTACATGGGACAATGAAAATTCAGGATACTTTGGAAGTTATGGAAATCCAAGCTTTCTCTCCCAATTTGCTACCTTCAGGACAGATGTCTCATGACCATACTCGGCAGTTGCAAGACTACTTGAATGGCTTGACAACACTGGCATAACAATATTTAGTCATTTGTCATTTGTCACTTGTCATTTGCCGCCAAAGTATATGATCTAAGGAAGCTTTTCTACGAGACGCTGGTCGCGTTCGGCTCACGCTTCTGTGTTTGTAATTTGTCCAAAACTAATTACTAATGACTAATGACCAATGACTAATGACTATTTATTATGGTGCTAAAAGTTAACTACTAAATTAAAATGAATACACTATTCCGTAACTCGCGGATAAAGCTCTCTCAAGGGCTGATATTCTGGCGTGAAGTCGGTGAAAAAACTCCTATAATTTTTTTACATGGTGCTTGGAATGAGAGCAGTCAATGGTTATCTGTGATGGAGTCCCTTTCACAAGATTTCCATTGTTTTGCACTTGATTTGTTAGGGTTTGGTGAATCAGAAAATCCGAATATTCATCATTCGATAGATTTACAAGTAGAGTGTTTGGCTGAGTTTTTGCAAGCAGTCAAGCTAGAAAAAGTTTATTTAGTAGGGCATTCTCTTGGGGGCTGGATTGCTGCTAGCTATGCTTTAAAGTATCCAGAGAAACTTGATGGTGTAATATTGCTAGCACCAGAGGGTGTAGAGATAGCGGGACAAGAAGAGTATTGTCGAAAGATGCGGCAATTATTGAATTATCCGTCACTAATAGTTAAATTGTTGCGATCGCTAACTCCTTTCACTAAAATTGTGGGTTGGTATGAAAAAATTGCCCAGGATTTGCAATTACATCAGGAATTATTGCGTTACCCCATAGCTTGCCAGTTACTCTTCAAACGGCAACAATCAGAAATTGAAGCGGAATTAGTGCAAAAGCGGCTTTATATGATAGATGTGCCGGTTTTTATTTTGCAAGGTGGCCAAGATACACCAGATGCTTTAGCTAAGAGTCGGGTTTATGCTCAACTGATGCCGAAAGTCGAGTTGAAAATGATTGCCCATGCCGGAAATGACTTACCAGAATCTTATGCTGGAGTTGTGGCAGTTGAGATTCGGGAGTTTATTCAAGGTATTTTAAAAAACCATAATTTCAACAAATTAAACTAGCTCATTCAGGGTTTGTTGCCAATCCACTACGCATATTCCTTCGCTCTCAAAGCGTGATATGTGTTTCAAGTTTGTTGTCACAACTATGACCTGATTAAAACTCTTTAATTGGAGAATTGCTTGATCAGCAAGAATTACATCACCATCCAAACTTTCATTGCTTGCTGTAGGCTGACCCTGGTTTCGTACCCATGCCCATAATTCGGCTGCTTTTCGCATCGTTTCGGGAGTCAGTGGTATGAGACAAATTTGGCTAAGTTTGTTGAGGCGGTCTATACTCTTTTGTTTTCCTTGTCTTAATAGTTCACGCCGAAGCTCATAATCGGCTATTTCTGGCACACGTATAACAGTTTCAATTTTCCCCAATTATCGCAACCACTGTTGGACTTTTGGGTTTATTTTTGGATGCGTTACTTGACTCAAAGGATGAGTGTCTAGCAATACGGCTCTACTCATCTATGTTTTTAGACTGAGATCCGATTTTGATTCTGTGGATATATTTGTTCATCATATTCCGATTCATCAGTTATCCATTCGTCAACTAATCCTATTACTTTTTCTAAGGTATCATCCACTTTTGCTTCCGATTCAGAAAATTGGGCAAGTTGATTTTGCCTCAATTCTCGTAACCAGATTGGCAAGGGATTTGTTGCATTTGTTCTTGGTGTGTTTATGGTTGCAAGTGCCGCAAGGATGTCTACGTTGTTATTCTGATTACCAATGAATGTAAATCTACTAAAACTCCCATAATATGTAGTACTCTCAGGGATCTGAACCTTACGCCAACGAAACAAAGGTGGTTGACCTTTGCTCAATGGCAACCATTGTCCCTCAATCAAGGCATCGACTCTTGCCCTAACTGCTAGTAATTCTGCGGAAGAAAGGGTATCCAATTGCTGCATAATTACATCTAGCTGTAAAGTTTTGGGCATAGTTTATTTAGGGGTAAACTTCTCTTTTAATTCTATGCTATCTGGGTTTTGGATTGTCTATTTGCCGTGAAAATTCGGATTCCTATTCCTTATGCTCCATTACTATTTCTCGCATTCCCCAAAAAATCAAATTTTGTTCTACAATTAAGCGTGCTGCAATTTCAGGATATAAGGTTTGCAGATAGTTTAGTAATAAAGTGCGATCGCCCCCCTTAATTGCAATCCTCCCATTAGGAAATAATTGCCACCACGCCTCAATAAAATCTTTAATCCCAGCTAATATTGTATAAACCACTCCACTTTGAATAGCTTCTGTAGTATTGAGAGCAAAACGCGATGGTAGAGACGGAAAGTTTTGCATTTCTACTAATGGTAACTGCCCTGTTTGTTGACCGAGAGTTGCAAATTGCAAACCTAATCCCGGCAAAATTGCGCCTCCAACTAGACACTGATTAGCATCCGCAGCAGTAAAAGTTAGCGCTGTCCCAGCATCAATTACCAACATTGGAAAACCCCACGTTTTCCCCGCACCCCACAAAGCTAAAGCGCGGTCAATTCCTAATGTAGGATAAACACCTTTGAGGGATACTTGATCTAAGGTAATAACACGAGTATTTGGATAAGTTTGCCAAATAGCAGTTTGGCTGGGAACTACAGAGGCGACGAGAAGGGGAGGGGGAGATAAGGGAGATGGGGGGGATGAGGAAGTATTTTCTCTGCTAATTTTCTGATGGGGTGGAGAAATTGCCAGTAGTAAATGATCCAGGGTTTGACATTTAGCTAACTGTTGTATGACAGACTCAGCTAAATAGTGCGTATTCCAAGCTGAGTAAAGCTTTTTGCCAATAAATAACGCCCAATGTAGCCGAGAGTTCCCAATTTCCAAAGCTAGCCAAATTTTCCCCATCTCCCTCATCTTCCTTATCCCCCTCATCCCCGTCGGGGGTTTCACACTTTTAACTTTTTTAAGTCAGTTATATGTTTTTTAATAAAAATTAACATTCATCCCGTGTCACAATAAAACAAGAGGAACAAATACTCATTGTGTCAAGGAGGGGAGTTATGGTAGCACTCACCGAAAAAACAGAAAAACGGCTCACCATACAGACAGTGGAAATCGCTCAAGAGACGACGGCTATTCGCTCTCTGGATTGGGATCGCGATCGCTTCGATATTGAGTTTGGTCTGCAAAATGGTACCACCTACAACTCGTTTCTCATCCGTGGGGAGCAGACTGCCTTAGTTGATACCTCCCACGAAAAGTTTCGTCAACTATACTTCAATACGCTCACCGGACTAATCAAGCCAACAGAGATTGATTATTTGATTATCAGCCACACCGAGCCAGACCATAGCGGTTTAGTTAAAGATTTGCTGCTTATGGCTCCGGAAATAACCGTTGTCGGTTCTAAAGTCGCGATTCAGTTTCTTGAAGATTTCGTACATCAGCCATTCAAACGGCGGATTGTGAAAAATGGCGATCGCTTAGATTTGGGCAATGGTCATGAATTTGAATTCGTGATTGCTCCAAATTTACACTGGCCCGATACCATTTTCAGCTTCGACCACAAAACCAAAATTCTCTATACCTGCGATGCCTTTGGGTTGCACTATTGCTCAGATAGCACCTTTGATGAAGACTTGGCAGCTATCGAAGAAGACTTTCATTACTACTACGATTGCTTAATGGGGCCGAATGCCCGCTCAGTTTTATCTGCCCTGAAACGAATGGGTGAACTGAAAACCATTGACATGATTGCCACAGGACACGGGCCATTATTATCTCACAATGTTGAGGAACTAGTGGGACGTTACCGCACTTGGAGCCAAACGCAAGCCAAGCCAGAAACGGTAGTTGGAATATTTTACGTTTCCGAATACGGATATAGCGATCGCCTCGCGCAAGCAATTGCCAACGGTATCGGCAAAACTGGTGTTGCCGTGGAAATTGTCGATTTGGGATCTGAAGTCGATTTACAAGAACTGCGGGAGCTAGTTAGCCGATGTGCTGGGCTAATCGTTGGTTTACCTCCAGCTTCTGGCGCTGCGAGCATTCAAGCTGCACTCAGCACAGTTTTAGGATCTGCCAAAGAAAAACAAGCTATCGGCGTATTTGAAACCGGTGGTGGCGATGATGAGCCAATAGATCCTTTGCTGAGTAAATTCCGCAATTTGGGTTTGACAACAGTTTTTCCAGCAATTCGGATTAAACAAACGCCTACAGAAAATACCTACAAGCTGTGTGAAGAAGCGGGTACTGACTTAGCTCAATGGGTAACACGCGATCGCAGCATCAAAGCTATGAAATCCCTTGGTGCTGACTTAGATAAAGCATTAGGTAGAATTAGCGGCGGATTATATATTATTACTGCCAAAAAAGGCGATGTATCCAGTGCCATGTTAGCCTCCTGGGTTGCTCAAGCCAGCTTCAAACCATTGGGATTCTCCATTGCAGTAGCCAAAGATCGGGCGATTGAATCACTCATGCAAGTAGGCGATCGCTTTGTTCTCAATGTCTTAGAAGAAGGCAATTTCCAACCACTAATGAAGCACTTTTTGAAACGGTTTGCCCCTGGCGCCGATCGCTTTCAAGGAGTGAGAACTCAGCCAGCCGAAAATGGTGCGCCTATTCTTAATGACGCCCTTGCCTACATGGAGTGCGAAGTTATCAGTAGAATGGATTGTGGCGACCATTGGGCAGTATACAGCACCGTCTATGCCGGACGAGTTTCTAAGCCAGATGCTTTAACTGCTGTGCATCACCGCAAAGTTGGAAACCACTATTAGGGACTAGGGATTGGGGAATAGGGACTAGGGACTGGGAAAAAGTTTTCAAATACCCAATCTCAATAATCCCTATTGCCCCTTATACCGTTTAGTGGTAACTAGTTCTACAGCACCCGATCACCAGTACCCAATCCCCAATCCCCAATAAAGCCATGTCAAAAAATAAACCCCGTGATGTTCAAGTTTATCCAATAGCTACAGATACAAGAATACTGCGATCGCGCAGTTGGTCGAGGCTCAGGTTTGAAATTGAATATGCTCTTGCTAAGGGTACAACTGCTAATTCTTATTTAATCGAAAGCGAAAAAACTGCCATTATTGATCCTCCAGGGGAAACGTTTACAGAAATTTATTTAAAAGCGTTGCAGCAGCGTTTCCATCTCGAAGACTTAGATTATGTAATTTTGGGACATGTCAACCCTAACCGCGCTGCAACTTTAAAAGCTTTGTTGAAAATTGCCCCGCAAATCACTTTTGTTTGTTCTAATCCCGGAGCGATTAATTTACGTGCGGCGCTGGAAAATCCAGATTTGCAAATTCTGGTGATGCGGGGCGAAGAAACCTTAGATTTAGGCAACGGACATAATTTACAATTTATTCCCACCCCCAATCCTCGCTATGCAGATCAACTTTGCACCTACGATCCACAAACAGAAATTTTGTACTCAGATAAGTTATTTGGGGCGCATGTTTGTGGTGATCAGGTATTTGATGAAGGCTGGGAAGTATATAACGAAGATCGGCGCTATTATTTTGATTGCCTCATGGCTCCCCACGCTCGTCAAGTTGAGACAGCGCTGGAGAAATTAGCTGATTTCCCCGTGCGAATGTATGCCACAGGACACGGCCCTTTGGTACGCTATGGCTTAATTGACCTGACCAAAGCTTATCGAGAATGGAGTCAACAGCAAACATCTGCTGACTTGACAGTAGCGTTGATTTATGCTTCAGCTTATGGGAATACGGCAACGTTAGCTCAAGCGATCGCTCGTGGAGTTACAAAAGCTGGTGTCGCTGTAGAATCGATTAACTGCGAATTTACTGAACCAGAAGAAATCCGGGCGGCTGTGGAAAAAGCCGGTGGTTTTATCATCGGTTCTCCTACCCTCGGTGGTCATGCACCCACACCCGTGCAAACAGCTTTAGGAATTGTCCTATCCACCGCTACTAACAATAAACTCGCTGGTGTTTTTGGTTCCTTTGGCTGGAGTGGGGAAGCGGTTGATTTAATTGAAGGTAAATTGAAAGATGCTGGCTATCGGTTTGGTTTTGATACCATCCGCGTAAAATTCAAACCCGACGATGCCACTTTACAATTATGTGAAGAAGCTGGAACCGATTTTGCCCAAGCCCTGAAGAAAGCTAGAAAAGTGCGATCGCAGAGTATTCCTGCAACAACTGTAGAACAAGCAGTTGGTCGGATTGTCGGTTCTCTTTGTGTTCTCACAGCAAAAGAAGGCGATCGCTCTAGTGCCATGTTAGCCTCTTGGGTGTCTCAAGCTAGCTTTAGTCCGCCTGGTTTGACCATAGCTGTAGCTAAAGACCGCGCAGTAGAAACACTGACGCATACAGGAAACAAATTTGTCCTCAACATTCTTAAAGAAGGCAATCATTTGGGATTGATGAGGCACTTTCTCAAACCATTCGGCCCAGGACAAGACCGATTTGCTGATGTTGCCACTGAAGAAGCTGAAAATGGTTCTCCGATACTTACAAATGCCTTAGCATATCTTGAATGTTCTGTAAAAAACCGGATGGAATCTGGCGACCATTGGTTAGTTTATGCCACTGTCGAAAATGGCAAATTGTTAGATAGTGATGGGGTGACAGCTGTGCATCATCGCAAGTCGGCAACTCATTATTAATTAGGTATTGGGGACTGGCTATTAGGAAATTCTTACCTAGTACAGGTCGGCGGAAATAAACCGTCCATTCCAGATGAACGAAACGCTTATGTTGTATTCATTTTGGCTTTTGACTTCCGCCTTGCGGTACTAGTCTTTAGGATTTTCTACAATCCCCCCACCTGATTCTAATAATTTAAGAGCTTCAGCCTTTGACATAACAGCCGTAGCAATGAGATCAGATCCTCCGCCCAAACGTGCAAGGATTCTGATAACTTCACCTTAGAGATGAGCAGTTTTATCAACTCTGCATAGCTAATCGGATATGATCTGGTCATGGAGTTCGAGTGGGATAAATCAAAAGCAGCCGCAAATTTGAAGAAGCACGGTGTCAGCTTTGAAGAAGCCAAAACTGTCTTCAGCAATTCTCTGGCAGTTATCTTTGATGATGAAGCGCACTCTATAGATGAGCAGCGAGAAATCATTATTGGTCACTCTCAACAAAATCTTTTGCTATTGATTTTTTTCACTGAGCGTTCCAATGCTATCCGTATCATCAGCGCCCGTCTCGCTACTCGAAGGGAACGTGAAGATTATGAACGAAACGCCTTTTGAAAAATCCCAAAATTCTGATGATGAGCTTCAGGCTGAGTATAGCTTTGATTATCAAAAGGCAAAGCCTAATCGCTTTGCTGCCCGTAGTGGAACGCAACAATTAACAGTTGTGGTATTAGATGAAGATGTAGCTCAGGTTTTCACCACACCAGAATCGGTCAACAAAGTGTTAAGGGCGTTGATTGAGTCAATGCCACAAGCAGCAAACGGCGAAACAGCCTAAAAATCCTGTTGCATCGGGCGGTTGTAAGCCATCTTATCGAAAGCATAATCAACTCCAGCAAGTAGATGAAAGCAAACTATTTAGAGGAATCGCTTTTCCGTGAGTTAGAAGAGCGTTTGCTTCAACCGGATGTACGAAAGTCAGCTAAAGATGTCATGGACTTACTTGCTGACGAGTTCATTGAATTCGGAAGCTCAGGGCGTGTTTTCGATAAACAGCAAATTATCAACAGCTTGCAGAATGAACGCATCGAACCCCTGACGCAAAGATCGATAACAGAATTTAAAACCTTAGTTTTGGCAACAGGGGTTGTTTTAGTAACTTACCGTGTAGTCAAATATATATCTGACGAACAGCCTGTTCATTCGCTCCGAAGTTCCATCTGGAAATTGACCAATGCTCGATGGAAAATGGTTTTTCATCAGGGCACTCTGCTTAGAGAATCATAGGCGCGGCATAACAAGCAACTGTCAGTTTTGCATAAAAAAGGCTCAAGCATTTCTGCCTGAGCCTTTTCTAAATTCAACTAAATGACTTTCGCCTATCTAGTTTAGTAGCGACCACCACCACCACCACGGTTATAGCCGCCGCCACCACCACGATTACCACCACCGAAGGAACCACCTCGGTCTTCTCTGGGCTTCGCCTTATTCACTTTAAGGTCACGACCCAGCCATTCAGCACCATCGAGCGCTTCAATAGCTTTGGTTTCTTCATCTTCTGAACTCATTTCTACGAAAGCAAAGCCGCGTAAACGACCTGTTTCACGGTCAGTAGGTAGCTGAACACGCTTTACAGCACCATATTCTGCAAATACAGCACTCAGCGCATCTTGTGTAACTTCATAGGAGAGGTTACCAACGTAAATTGACATTAAATGTCTCCAAAATCATAAGTTTGTAGAGATTTAGATTTCGGAGAGAAGTCTGTAATACCAAAAGGGAAAAGCCTGTCAATACTAAAAACAAACACTGTCGCCGAATTAATTCTCATTTCACTTCCCATGATGACATAGCAATTAACTTTCTGGGGGAAATTTTCAAAACTGTTATAAAAAGTTATATAGGAATCCGGTTTGATTTATGAAAATATCCGTAGGATGTGTTAGCGACAGCGTAACGCATCAAACCCTTGATAATAGTGCGTTACGAACTCCGTTCTAACACACTCTACAACACCTAATTTCGTTCAAAAATCAAATAGTAATCCTATATATAGGAATCCGGTTTGATTTCTGAAAATATACGTAGGATGTGTTAGCACGGAGAGTACGGCATCAAACTCGTGTTCATAGTGCGTTACGAACTCCGTTCTAACACACTCTACAATACTTAATTTCGTTCAAAAATCAAATAGTAATCCTATATAGCAGTTCGTTTTGATTTTTGAAAGTATTTGCGTAGATAGGGAGTGGGGAGTAGGGAAGAAACTAATCTATTCTATTTTCTAAATATTGCCCAATCATCAACTGCTCACCAGCACGAGAGATGATCGTCTGTCTGGTGCGGTATTTGCTGCCAATTAGCTTTAACTCTTCTTCAAACACTGAGCCGTTGTATTCAGTTCGCAAACACAGTGTTTTTGGGTTGGAGAAATAATACTGGGCGGTGACTGGTTTGGATATGGCAAAACCGCGATCGCGATACAAAATGTTTCCCATTACCCCGAATATTGTTGAACCTTGCGATTCTTTCTTTGTCTTTAGCACATCTGTACTTTCCCATACAACTGCTGCACCACAGATTAAACTACCTGCATCAGACAACTCGTGCATCTGAGCTAGCTTTTGCAATTCATCACAGCCCTGCTCTAAAAAATTGATCGTAACGATACTTTCAATCTCCTTAGTTTCTCCCGCCGGTAGGGTGTAGTAGCGTCGTTGCGATCGCCATTTCCCTGCTGATTCCTGGAAAAATTCGGAAATCTGGGATTCATCGGTGGTTTGTACAATTCTCAGCAATGATGTCACGCCTTACCTTCCTCACCTAATGCAAATATATTTCTGGCAAAAAAGTTCATTCTTGCTGTTGTTGCTATGGTACTTATCGCCCTGTTCTTGCCATATTACGCAAGGGGGGTAAGAAAAATAGTCTCTTCCAATACATTATAAACTTAAAAAAGCAATAAATATTTATTATTCTTAATAAAATAAATTATAATATAAGTACAATTACTTATGCCAAATAAAAATGAATATGTAAAAACAAGGGTAATTATTGTAATACTGCCTATGTTAGGATGTGCGGCAAAAAGTTTCATATCTTTAGAAAAAGCCCAGGTTTCTCCTATAGGTAGATTTCAGAAAACTAACAAATATTTATACTTTGTTTATAATTTATTATCTGCAAGAAGATTTTCTACCTCTGCGTAAGAAGTAGAGCGGTGAGAAGTGTTGGATTTTTATGGGAAAACAGTAACTTCTGCTACAGAAAATTACTGTTAGACAGCTTATGAATTCTCACCGTTTTTCGTTAATGATATCTCTGACAATTACTTAGTAAAACACGGCCGTTTAACCCCAAAAGCTCCCCAATAAGAGAAAAATAAATGATTTTGGATATGAATAAGCCGCACAAGCAGGTGAAAATAACAGATCCGGTAGCCGCCAACCAGCTCATTAATATCCAGTTAAATTCAGTTGTGGATACTGAGGTAGCTATGTCTGGGGCGGACTGGGCCTACGCAGATTTAAAGAGTAGACTTCTTGCAAACAGCAGTAGTGCAACAGGTGAAAAAGGTAAAAAAGAAAATTACTTACTTTCCTCTACCTCTGTAAGAAGTTTATTTATTTCTTGTTTGCTAGGTATAGGGTTGCTGACAGCAAGTTGTGGCTCGTCGCCCAAAGAATCAGCAGATGCACAATCTCAGAGTCCTGCTAGTAGGGAACGCGGTGGTGCAACACCTGTAGATGTGGCGATCGCTCGAACTGACTTACTGGAAAAACAACCAGAATATACAGGTAATACAATACCCTTTCGGATTGTATCAGTGCGATCGCAAGTGGAAGCTCGGTTGTTGGCTTTAAACCTTGATGTGGGCGATACGGTAAAGCTTGGGCAAAACGTTGGGAAGTTAGATGATGCCATACTTTCGACCGAATTAAAGCAAGCAGAAGCAGAATTAACAGCCCTCAAATCAGAAGTAGCTAGAGCAACCAATCAAGTAAGGAATGCCCGTGCAGACGTTGAACGGGCGCGGTTAGAAGTAGTACAAGCCCAGGCAGACTCAGAACGGCAGCAGAGGTTGTTCAAAGCTGGAGCGATCGCTGAACAAACTGCACAGCAAGCACGTACCCAGGCAAAAACAGCAGCACAGGCATTACGGGCAGCCCAAGAGCAGGTTCGTACAGAACAGCAAGCCGTCGCAGCTGCCCAAGGTAGAGTATTGGCCCAGCAAGCATTGGTTGCTCAAACCAAAGAGCGCAGGTCTTACGCTCAACTGACATCCCCCATCAATGGCGTAGTCACAGAAAAGGTGACAGAACCCGGCAACCTTCTGCAAGCAGGTAGCGAAGTCTTAAAAATTGGCGACTTTAACCGTGTGAAAGTCGTCGTGCAAGTTTCCGAATTAGAACTGGCACAAATTCAGGTTGGGCAATCTGTACAAGTCCGCTTAGATGCCTTCCCCGATCAAGCATTAATTGGCAGAGTTACGCGCATTTCCCCAGCTGCCGATGCCACAGCTCGTTTGATACCTGTAGAAGTAGTGATTCCCAATACTCAAGGGAAAATTGGTAGTGGACTGCTGGCGCGAGTTAATTTTGAAAACCAGACACAACAGCGCGTAGTCGTGCCGCAAACAGCTATTCAAAAACAAGCAGGCACTAAAAACTCCAAGGGTACAGGGGAGACGCAAACAAATGTACAGCAGTCTTCCCCAGCTAACACATCTGGGATAGCAAAGGCAAATTCACAAGACCGAAGTGGGGAAATATTTGTAGTTATTGACACAGAAGGCAAAACTAAGGTAACAGCACGAGCCGTAATGTTGGGAAAAAGGGCTGATGGGAAAGTGGAAATTTTATCCGGTTTGCAAACGGGAGAGCGCTATGTTGTTCGTAGTGGTAAGCCGTTAAAAGAAGGTGACACTGTAAGTCTTTCAATTCTTTCAGAAAAGCAATAGTAGGGTGAGTAATAACCACCATACCAAGGAAAAAAGTACTTAGTAGTCAGCACTTATCACTTAGTATCATGCAACAGGCGAACAATAATAATGGCAATGGCGGATTTAGTCTTAGTGCGATCGCTATCCGCCAACATATTGGCACACTCATGCTCACCGTGGCAGTAATTGTCATTGGGGTATTTTTTCTCACCACGATCCAAGTCGATCTCCTACCGTCAATTACTTATCCACGAGTTAGTGTCCGACTAGAAGCCCCTGGTATTTCGCCAGAGGTAGCAGTAGATGAAATCACCCGACCCTTAGAAGAAGCTTTATCGGCAACCGAGAATGTAGTGCAAGTTTTTTCCCGCACCCGTGAAGGACAGGTAAGCCTCGATTTATACTTCCAACCAGGGGGCGATATTGACCAAGCTCTAAACGATGCTACTGCTGCTTTTAACCGAGGGCGAGGACAACTGCCAGATACGATAGAGGAGCCGCGATTATTTAAACTCGATCCCTCCCAATTGCCAGTTTATGAATTGGCGCTAACATCTGATTCGTTGCCAGGCAAAGATTTACGTGTATTTGCTGATGAAGAGTTAACCCGTGAACTCAGTGTCGTGCCGGGAGTTGCTTCAGTCGATGTATCTGGTGGTGCTGAGGAAGAAGTACGAGTGCTTGTTGACTTAAACCGATTGCAAGCTTTGGGTGTCGGGTTAAATGATGTCTTAGATGAATTAACAGCCCGTAACCAAGATACTTCTGGTGGTCGGATTCTAGGGCAAACTTCCGAGCCATTAACTCGGACTGTAGGACGTTTCCAAAATGCCAAAGAAATTGAAAACCTCTCCTTAGAAGTTTCCTCCCCTGCTTCCCCTGTCTCCCCTGCCTCCCCTACCTCTTCTACCTCCCCTGCACCTTCTCGCCGCGTTTATTTGCGAGACTTTGCTGAGGTAATTGATGATACAGAAGACCAGCGAGTATTTGTCTACCTAAATCGTCAGCCTGCGGTGAAATTTTCAATCCAAAAGCAGCCTGAGGCCAATACAATTACCGTTGTAGATGCTGTGAAGCGGCGAATTGAACAATTACGACAATCGGGTTTAATTCCAGCAGATATGACTTTGAGTCCCACCACAGATGAATCTGTTTTTATCCGCAATTCTTTAAATGATGTCATCTTTTCAGGGATTTCTGGAGCATTGTTAGCAGCAGCAGCAGTGTTGTTATTTTTGGGATCATTCAGGCAAACATTGATTATCAGTTTGACGATTCCGTTGTGTACTCTAGCAGCGATCGCTCTGATGAAAATATTTGGCTTAACTTTGAATGTATTTAGTTTAGCAGGTCTGACATTAGGAGTCGGTCAAGCAATTGATACATCCGTTGTGATTTTGGAGAACATTTCTGAAAAAGCAGGGATGACTCCCAATCAGAAAGAGATGGAGCCAGAGGGGCAGAGGAAAAATTCAAAATTCTTTATTGACAGTGCCATTAATGCTTCCCAAGAAGTGGAATCTGCTTTAGTTGCTGCTACAGGTGCTAACTTAGTTTCTGTAGTACCATTCCTCTTAATTGGCGGCTTTATTGCACTGCTATTTAATGAACTGATTCTGACAATTAGCTTCGCAGTCGCAGCATCCCTTGTCGTAGCGATTACAGTAGTGCCGATGCTATCTTCTCGACTCTTGGGAATTAGCTGGTCTAGTCGAATCAGTGAATTTTGGTTGCTTAGACAGTTTAATCACCGATTTGAAGATGCTACACGGGGATACAGTAATTTCTTAACCAAGGTTTTACGCTATCGGCTCCTCGTCGTTATCGCTGCTTTGGTAATTTTAGGCGGCAGCAGCTTCTTTATGTTTGGTCAAATTCCCCAAGAAATTTTACCCCGCATCAGTACTGGGCAAGCTAACTTGAGAGCGCAGTTTCCTCCCGGTACACCTTTAGGAACTTCTGAGAAAGTTATGCAAATTGTCGATGACATTTTGCTCAAACAACCAGAAACAGAGTCTGCTTTCACAACTGTGGGTGGTTCTTTGTTTGGTAGCAATACTACAGAAAATCCTTTACGTGCCAGCAGCACTATCAATCTAAAACCAGGCACAGATGTAGAAGCTTTCGTCAAAAAAGTAACTCAGGAATTTAACAAACTCAATTTAGCAGGAATTCTGCTACGCCTCAACCCTGGTCAGGTGCGGGGTTTAGTTTTGAGTAATTCTCCAGTGCAAGGGTCAGACGTTGACGTGATTCTGCAAGGTGAAAATGAAGAAAACTTAACGCAAGCAGGCGCACAAGTGTTGCAAGCATTGCAAGAAAGGGCAAAATTAGCGACATTCCGACCAGATGCCGACCCCCGGCAACCGGAAATCCAAATTCGCCCTGACTGGGAAAGAGTTTCGGCTTTAGGGTTGAGCGCCGGGCAAATTGGTGCAACAGTTCAAACAGCAATTGAAGGTTCAGTTCCTACGCAAATTCAACGCGGTAATCGTTTAGTTGATGTGCGGGTGCAGCTAAATAAGGAAGCAATTGCGCGTCCTTCCCAGCTAGAGCAATTACCGCTATTTACAGAAAATAATCAACTAATCCGCCTTTCAGACGTTGCGAACATTCAAGAAGGTCAAGCGCCTGGTGAGGTGCAACGAATTAATCAGCGCCAAGCTTTTATTGTGGCAGGTAATCTGAGCGAGGGGGCTAGTCTTGGTGAAGCGATCGCAGAAATCAACCAGGTACTCAAAGATGTAGACTTACCTGATGGCGTTTCAATTGTGCCTAGTTCTGCCCAAGAAACTAATCAGCAACTTCAGGATGCTTTAAAAACTTTGGGGGCGTTGGCAACGTTCTTGATCTTTGTAGTCATGGCGGTACAATACAATTCGCTGATTGACCCATTGGTAATTATGTTCACCGTACCACTGGCATTAGCTGGAGGACTTTTTGGACTTTACATTACCCAAACTGCAATTGGCGCAACTGTAATTGTTGGTGTCGTCTTGCTGGTGGGAATTGTGGTAAACGCAGGGATTTTAATGGTAGAACTGGCGAACCAAATTCGGGATGAAATTGGTTGTAGTCGCCAAATTGCGATCATGAAAGCTGCCCCTCAACGCTTGCGCCCAATTATCATGACTACAGTCACCACTATTTTGGGACTGTTTCCTTTGGCATTGGGCATTGGCGAAGGTTCTGAATTTTTGCAGCCTTTAGGGATTGTAGTTTTCTTTGGGATGGCGATCGCTACAATGCTGACATTGTTTATCATCCCCTGTTTTTATATTCTGCTACACGATTTGCTCGGTGGTAATTGGGCGAAGCCAGTATTAATTTGGTTGCGTGGATTTACGAAAAAATTGATTTGAATCCCTGATAGGGATTCAATACTTGTCGGGTTTTGGGGAAAAGGCGAAGGGGAAAGGGGAAAGAAAAAACCTTTAACCTTTACCCGAAACCTAATTCCGAGTTAAAAATCCTTTACCCGAGCAGTATTGGATAGGGATTAAATTTTTCAACACGTTCTACGCTGGAATTTAAATTAACCTGAGTTCGACAAACCTCTCCCTGACTTAAACTGTCGAATTCACGTTAAATTAACGTGATTTGCCAACAAAAAAAACTTCAAAACTTGTTGGTAGATCACGTTAAACTCAACTTTTTTCAAATTCACATATTGTCTAATCTGTCAACGCATAAGTTCTAATTTAGATTTTTTATAAAGATTGGGTAAAATTACTAGTTATTTTGATAAGGCATTACAAGAATTGTTTTATAAATCAACCTATGAGTAAATATAAACTCACTAGGCAGGCACATATTAACCGCTATTTATCTAGCAGTTAGATAGCGGTTTAAAAATGAGTTTTTGCTGTTTGATTTAACCCACACAGTATAGTATTCTCTCAATCAATATAAAGAGGACAGAAATATGACTACAATAACAACCAAAATAGCCTTATCTGTTCTAGGAGCAGCAGGAATTAGTTTATTGTCTTTGACACCAGCGAGAGCCTTCATCTCAGTAGAACCCATCGTGACAACTCAAAATGAAGACATACTCGAAACGAAAAAGCCAAGAACTCTTGGGCCAGAGTATCAACCAGGGCAAGTAATAGAATTTGGTGTCTCAGATGTAGCTAATAACTTTCTAAACGATACTGGGTACGATATAGAAAGCTTGGTCTTTGATTTAAAAACGCTTGCCTATAGTAATCCAAATTCTACTCCTGTATTTAATAATGAACCTGTGCAGTGGGGAGATGTTAATGGAGATGGGAAGATTGGTTACTCTAATAACCCTGATCTAAAGGATATTTTTTCAGACATTACCGTAAAAGATAACATCATCACTTTTAGTGGTGGCGTAATCCCAAAGGGAACTCTGTTTTACAATCCATTCGCTACCAACCCCAATGTATCACCAGGTGGTGGAATCATCCCACCAGTGCCAGCAGAGCAAGTGGATAAAGATGGGCCAATTAGAGTGGGTAGTTATTACACTGCTGTTCCTGAATCAACTAATGTTTTGGGTGTACTAGTTTTTGGCGCTTTAGGTGTAGCTTTAAAAGTAAAGCGATCGCTACACTGTTAACGCTCTCATTCTGTAATTAATTCACGATACACCGCCAGTGTTTCCTGATGGACGCGGGCAACACTCAGCCACTCTAGGTTGTGATTTGCCCGTTGTTTCCATTCGTGCAGCATATCGGCATTACTCAGTAATTGCCCTAAAACTCCAGCCAAAGCATTACTATCTTTTGCTGGCACTAAAATTCCTGCTTCCCCATTATCCAAAGCTTCAGGAATCCCGTCTACTTGAGTGCCAACGATCGCAATTCCAGCAACTCTTGCTTCCGAAAGTACCAAGGGGCAAGGATCGCGGTGAGAAGCTAGCACAAATATGTCACAAGATATCAGATAACGTTGAGGTGACGGTTGGAAGCCTTCAAAATGGATGCGTTCTTTTACAGAAGTTGCTTGTGCCTGGGCCTCAAATAGCTGTTTATCAGGGCCATTTCCTACCAAATAAAGATGCGCTTGGGGAAAATCTGAGGCAATTTGTTCAAAAGCAGCGATTAACTCAGCAATTCCCTTACGTTGATACATCCCGGCTACAGTTGCGATCGCTGGACGTTGTAATGGTAAAGGTTGATAATCTTGTATTTGTCGCGTGCGGGGGCTGCCCAAAGTTCCGTTACATATTACCCGCAGCTTGTTTTCGGAAATACCGCGCCGTGCCATAGAATCTCGTACAGCCTTACTGACAGCAATTACCCTGTCAGCTAAACCCATCAGCAGACTAGAACGCTGAAATTCATTGTGGACTGTGGAAACTAAAGCATATTTATGCCCTTTAAAAATGCGAGCTAGGATGACTCCCGTCATCATGTGGGCGTGAACAATATCCGGCTGAAATTCTGCGGCGATCGCCAGGTAACGCACAGCTGCTTTAATAATACTTATCGGTTTCCTGGTTTGGTCTAGTTGGTAGTGTTTGACACCAGATATATTTAGTAATTTCTCATATTCACCACCAGCCGAAATAACCGCTACCTCATGACCAGATTTTGCTTGTAAACAAGCCAGATCCACAGCCACATTTACAATACCGTTACCTATTTCTTGAACGTGGTTCAAAATATGGATGATTCGCATAATCTTTGAGATATGTATAGAAAATAAAGTTGAAGAAGGCAGAAGGCAGAGGGCAGAAGGTTCAATATATTCGGGGATTCAACACCGTACTTAATTGGGGACACCTGTGGCAGAGATTGTGGTGGGGGTCTTAAACCCTTACTCCCTTTGGTCGTGGGCAGAGTCTTGAGTCAGAATTTCCTTCTGCCTTCAGCAAGACCTGCCCTCTGCCTTTCTTGATAAATAGCTGAGTGGAAATCAACCTAATTCTTGAGGTGTTCAATGACAACTCAAAAAGAGTCAGTAGTGCGTAAAATTAACACTTACTACTGACCAACAGTACTTATAACTAATTACTTAGCTTAAAGACTTATTCATTAATAGCTAGATAAATCGGGGTAAAAATCCAAAATTATCAAGATTAAATCTGGTATTTCAATCGCTACAGCCTTCTTTGCTCTCCTGAAATAATCTTCTGGCTTTACAAAAGTAGCAATCAGACTGATAATAAACAAAGAAATTAATAGTAATCACTAATTCAGTATTACTACTTACAAGTGTGTGAAAACCCAGGAATAGCAAAGCTTCAGTCAGTTTTAATTGAACTCAAAATCTTAACTTGAAGTAACAAAATGGCAACCTTACATACTCCACACTTCCAATTAAATTCTGTAATTCCCGCTTCATATATCCATAGCCTGGTCTTCATTGACACGGCAGTTGCAGATTATCAGAGTTTAATTAATGGTGTTATCTCCCACACAGAAGTATTTGTTATTGACTCAACAAAGAACGGTGTTGACCAAATTACGGAAATTTTAGCAACTCGTGCTGACCAAAATATTAACAGCATTCATATTGTTTGCCACGGTACCCCTGGTAACTTACAACTGGGCAATGCTCACTTGGGACTCGATACCCTTGAATATCATAGCCAGCAACTCCAACAATGGCAGAAGATATTTTCCGCCTCTACTAAAAGTCATAACCCCTGGAATTTACTAATCTATAGTTGCAATGTAGCTTTTGGTGATGTGGGGGCAGAATTTATTGCCAAATTGCACCAACTTACAGGAGCGAATATTGCCGCTTCTCGTCAGCTGATAGGCAATGCAGCATTAGGCGGAAACTGGGAACTGGAAGTACGCACTGCCCAAATGGAAGTAACTCTAGCGTTTGCAGAAACCACGCGTCAAGCTTACGCAGGAGTACTAGCAACGTTCACAGTGAATGATACTGGAGATACAGATGATGGCGATCGCAATAACGGCATCACAACACTCCGGGAGGCAATTAACTTAGCCAATGCTACTGCTGGGGATGATACGATCGCCTTTGGAGGAATATTCACAGATACCACCCCAGATACCATTACCCTCACATCTGGACAACTGACAATTACCGATGATGTCACTATTTTGGGGACTGGAACATCTAATCTGACTGTGAGTGGTGGAAATAATGCCTCTACAGTATTCGAGATATCGGGACTAGCGACAGGTGTCAGTATAAATGGATTGGCGATCGCTAGTGGCGGTATAAAGGTTAATAGAAACTCCATTCTCAGTCTAGCAAACACCAGTGTGTCTGGTAATAAAGCAGGAAGTGGCATCTCTAATAGCGGCATCCTCAGTCTTGCTAACACCAGCGTCTTTGGCAATACGCAAGGCGGTATCTATAATCTTGGTAGTCTCAGCCTAACGGGAAGCAGTGTTTATGGAAATACCTGGGAAAGTAGCAGTGTTTCTGCCAATAACAATAATCTGGGAGGCGGCATTTATAATGACGCTTCTAATGGTAATATTGGTACTGTCAGCCTAATTAACAGCAGTGTCTCTGGCAATACGGCAAACTTCGGCGGTGGTATCTATAGTGGTGGTACTCTCAGGCTGACCAATAGCACTGTCTCTGGCAATACAGCGTTAAGTGATGGCGGTGGCATTTATAATGCAGGTGTAGATTATGATCCCGGATCAGCTATTCTAATTAACACCACCATCTCTGGCAATACAGCGTTAAATGATGGCGGTGGCATATACAATGGCTTTGCTTACGTCAGTGACAACAGGCTGACCCTAATCAACAACACAATTAATAACAACACAGCTGACTCAGATGGTGATGGTACTGGTGATGGCGGCGGTGTTTTTAGTTACTTTAATTCTTCTTATCACGTCAAAGTTAATAACACCATCATTGCAGGCAACTTAGACAACTCCACCTCCGGTAATATAGACCCCGATGTGCGTGGTGGACTAATTGACTCCGGCAATAACCTGATTGGCAATAATACTGGTAGCACTGCCTTTACCACCAGCACCCTCGTCGGCACAAGTGCTAACCCCATTGACCCCAAACTCGGACTGCTGGAAAATAACGGTGGTGCAACCCTTACCCAGGCGTTACTTGCGGGTAGCCCCGCTATTGATGCTGGCAAGAATTCTCTAACACCTGCTCGTATCACCACTGACCAACGCGGCGCTGGATTTCGCCGGATATTTAATGGTGTTGTTGATATTGGTGCTTATGAAGTCCAGACCCCCACAACTAATCCACCTGTTGTTAATACTGACACAGTGGTGACTAATACCAACGATTCTGGGGCAGGGTCATTGCGGCAGGCTATCCTTAATGCCAATGCGACTCTTGGGGCGGATACGATTACCTTTGCGGGCGTATTCACCGATGCCACCCCGGATATCATCACCCTCACCTCTGGAAAATTAACGATTACTGATGATATTACGATTTTGGGGACTGGGGCATCTAACCTCACCATTAGCGGCAATAATCTCTCAGGGGTATTCGAGATATCCGGCACAGGCACAGATGCCAGCATTGATGGTTTGAAAATTGCTAATGCTAATGACCCCTTGGGCAGTATTTTGCTCAATACCAATACCAGCCTTAGCCTGACGGGAAGCACTGTCTCTGACAATACGGGGTTAGTAGGCGGCATCTTTAACAAAGGTACTCTTACCCTAACTAGCAGCACCGTCTCTGGTAATAGTGGGTCATCATTAGGCGGAGGCATCTTTAACAAAGGCACTCTTAGCCTAACTAACAGCACTGTCTCTGGTAATGGTACATACGTCTATTCCGACACTGCCTACGGGGGCGGCATATTCAATACAGGCAACCTTAGTATAACTGACAGCACTATCTCTAATAATAATGCGTACGCCAATGGAAATGAACACGGCATCGGCCCTAACCCTTACCCATCCTATGGTGGTGGCATTTATAACTCAGGCAGCGTTGATATTACTCGCAGCACTGTTTCTGGTAATGGTGCGGCAGACGGCGGTGGTATCTCAAACTCAGGTACTTTTAGCCTGACTAACAGCACTGTCTCTGATAATAGTGTATATTATACCGGCGGCGGCATCCTTAACAGTGGCACTCTCACCCTCACCAATGACACCATTACCAGTAACACAGCAGAGGGCTATGTTGGTGAGATTGGGAACGGTGGGGGCGTTGTCAGTAATGGCGGCACTGTTATCGTTGGCAATACCATCATTGCAGGCAACTTCTTCGTCGAGCCTGATTATCCCTATGACCTTTCCGGTTATTCCCGTGACGTTTCCGGCAAGTTCACCGACGCTGGAAATAACCTAATTGGCGATAACACTGCTAGCACTGGCTTTACTACCAGCACCCTCGTCGGCACCAGCGCCAACCCCATTGACCCAAAACTCAGCGCCCTGCAAAATAACGGTGGTACAACGTTGACTAATGCCTTAATTGGGAATAGTCTTGCCATTAACGCAGGCAATAATGCCCTGATTCCACCAGGTATTACCACTGACCAGCGCGGCCCTGGATTTGACAGAATATCTGAGAATACGGTTGATATTGGTGCATTAGAGTTCAATGGACTGAATGGAACCAATGGCCCTGATAATCTAGTAGGCAAGAACTACGGTGACATAATTAACGGTCAAGCCGGGAACGATACCATCACAGGTAATCAAGGCAACGACATCCTAACTGGTGGCGGCGGCAATGATAAATTTGTTTACAACTTAGGTGACGGTGTTGATACCATTACCGATTTTGGTGGTTTAGGTAAAGGCTCAAATCCCTCGGCAGCAGTTATTAGCGAATTGGATACCCTAAAATTTCAAGGTGCTGGATTGACTGCTCGAAATATGCTACTCACTCAGAATGCTAGTAATCTGGAAGTCACCTTTGAAGGGGTAGCTGATGACAAAATTATCCTGCAAAACTTTCCCCTGGAAAACCTAGATAACCTATGGACACTGGGCAATATCTTGTTTGATGGGCAAACCAGCATTAGTGACAGCTTTGATGTCTTTGATGCCAACTCCACCCAAACCAGCATCTTCAACAAGAACACAGTCACCTTTCTTAATGACCTAAACAATAATGTCAATGGCTTTGAAAACTCAGGTGATGTTATTAATGGTGAAGGGGGCGATGACCGCATCGACGGCTTGAGTGGTAACGACCTATTGCGGGGCGGTGAAGGTAACGACACCCTACTTGGTGGTGAAGGTAATGACACCCTGGTTGGTAATCTAGGTAATGATAACCTCATTGGCGGTGCTGGTGATGACATTTTGCTTGGTGGTGGAGGTTCCGATACCTTGACTGGCGGTAGCGGTAATGACCAGTTCATCTACCAAACCTTAAGCGATTACAATAGTACAATCACTGACTTTGATCAGAGCCAGGATAAGTTAGTCTTCACTGACCTGTTTAAGAGTCAGGGCTACAGTAGCAGCAATCCCATCGGTGATGGCCACTTAAAATTTGTGCAATCGGGTACTTCTACACTAGTTGAAGTTCTTATTTCTTATTCTCCTAGTTACTCTTCTTTTAACACCTTCGCAACTTTGGATAATTTCACCGCGACAAATCTGGTAGTTGGCAGTAACGTCATCGTCTAGCGCTCAGATTTAGCATAGTATGGCGAGATTATACATGCCAGTACTAAATTGCATATAGTTCATAGCGAATTGACGAAAACAGACTCTGCGCCCTCACTGAAATCTGAGCAGTAAAAGCTGCTGCTCAGATTTCTCGGTTCATTTCAATTTTAATTCTTAATTCGTCACAAATTTACGAATTTTTTGTAAATGCTAAGTTTTGAACAGCAAAAACCATCGTTAAAGCTTAATAAGTTACGGCTCAATCAACACAAGTTTACGAATCTGAGAATTGTTTCCCTGAGAGCGGCGTGATGAGGCAGCAGTTAGCAAAAACTTCCAAGACTGAGGATAAATTATAGAAGGATCTATCATTGAAAGAAAACTCTTAATATTTTTTTGCTTCAGTGCTACTAAAATCCAATGGAGTTTCAGGTAATTTTTTATATCCTGAAAATGAGGAATTTTTGAGCGATGTTGCTCATCCACCAGGGCGTAAATTTTTTCCTTCATCAAAATATTCGTAGCTAACCGTTGAGACAAAGAAAACTTTTGATTATAAGCACCTGGCCAGATAGTGCGGTAAGCAAGACACTGATTAAGGAAAATAGCATCACCAAACTGGGCAATCCGAATCCAGGAATCGATATCATCACAGTTAGCATCAAGTGTAGAGTCCCAACCGCCGGTTTGCAGAAAAGCATCACGTCGGCAAGCAACTTGTACAGGTGTGCCAAATGGTACAAGCTCTAAGAGCATACCGTAGTGAATATCGGCTTGTGGAATATAAAAAGCTAAACCGGGGCCAACTTGGGGAGTGCGACTGAGTTCAACTTCATTACTATCAACCTGAGCCGCCACACAAGAGCAGATTACAGCATCGGGACGAAGTGCGATCGCCTTCATCATCTCTTCTATGCAGTTAGGTGCTAAATAGTCATCATCATCTAAAAACTTAATCCAGTCGCCGCTAGCTTTGGCAACTCCAGCATTTACCGTTGCTGCATGGCCCTGGTTCACTTCGTTACGATGGTAAACAACCTTGTCCCCTAAACTTTTGATATAGGTTTGGGTATCGTCAGAAGAACAGTCATCGGCAACAACCACCTCACACTCGATTGTTTGGTTACGAGCCGAATCAATTGCTCTTTGCAGCAAATTTAAGCGATTATAGGTACTGATGACGACGCTAAATTTCATAAAGTTCACCCCAGTGTTACAGCATTCTGTAATATAGCTTTGAACTTTAGGCTGTTGTATCAGTAAAATTATTAATCCTAACAAGTAGACTGAAATAGGATTATCGATTTATCATTGATGATCGTGAGATTTTTTTAAGCAGACAGCAAAGACTATGAGCGCTCAAGAGATTATCCGCTCGATTGAAGCGGAACAGCTAAAATCGAATCTACCCGACATTTATGTGGGCGACACCGTAAAAGTCGGAGTGAAAATCAAAGAAGGCGAAAAATACCGCGTACAACCCTACGAGGGAGTAGTAATTGCCAAGCGCAACGGTGGCATTAACGAAACTATTACAGTCCGTAAGGTATTTCAAGGTGTGGGCGTTGAGCGGGTGTTTCTGTTGCATTCTCCCCGAATTGACAGCATCAAAGTATTACGTCGTGGTAAGGTACGCCGTGCTAAACTGTATTATCTCCGCGATCGCGTAGGTAAGGCAACCCGGATCAAGCAACGGTTTGACCGCCCTTTGTGATTCGTCCTTCAATAGTATGAGAGAAATCTTAAGCGGCATCTGCCGCTAACTTGTTTTCTCGAGGAAATTGAGGTATGATAAAAATCGCGTGTTGCGTTAAACTGAAAAATTAGTTCAGCGCAATATACTGAATCAAAAACAGCTTGTGCGCTCTTAGTTCAGTTGGTAGAACGCAGGTCTCCAAAACCTGATGTCGGGGGTTCAAGTCCTCCAGGGCGCGCTCAAGAGCAAAAAACAAAGCCCGAAATAATTACGCAGCTGCTATATTAGCAGTTAGCGATAATAATTTCGGGTAAACTTATTGTATTTGTAGTTGTTTTGCTTTCAGTAAGTGAAATAGAGTCGAAACTGCAAACCTGGATGAACAAATTTTAGATTTTAAATTTTAAATTTTGGTGAAGCAGCACGGTCTTGGGGGTTTCCCCCATGAGTAACTGCTGAACCCAAAGGGATTGACAAAAAATCAAATGGACAACCCAAAATCTGAAATTGAGTGTTTTTGCCTTAAAGCATGGGGTAAATCTAAAATCCAAAATCCAAAATCCAAAATTGAGTGACAAACGGGAGATTTAAGGGTCGTGGCCAAAAAAAGTGAAGCAGAATTGCCAGAAACCACAAATGGGTTTAGCTTTAACAACTTCATACAGGGAACCAAAGAAGAACTTGAAAAAGTCGTTTGGCCCAGTCGGAAACAGATAGTGAGCGAATCCGCAGCTGTGTTGTTAATGGTTACACTCTCGGCATCTTTGATATACTTGATCGATGGATTGTTTGGTTGGGCAGCAAAACAGGTGTTCTGATGACTTTTGCAACAGACGAACCTCGCAACTCCACGTTCCAGTCGGAGGAAACAGCAGAAACAGCAGAAACAGCGTCAAAAGAAGCACGCTGGTATGCAGTGCAAGTAGCCTCAGGCTGTGAAAAACGTGTAAAGACTAACTTAGAGCAACGCATTCAAACTTTTGATGTAGCCGACAAAATTGTTCAGGTAGAAATTCCGCAAACGCCGGCGGTGAAAATCCGTAAAGATGGCAGTCGCCAGCATACAGAAGAAAAAGTTTTCCCTGGCTATGTGCTGGTGCGGATGATGATGGATGATGATACCTGGCAGGTGGTAAGAAACACCTCCCATGTAATTAATTTTGTTGGTGCAGAACAAAAGCGTGGTAGCAGTAAGGGTCGCGGTCATGTGAACCCCATACCATTGAGTTCTTCAGAAGTCGAACGTATATTCAAACAAACCAGCGAACAAGAGCCGGTTCTCAAAATTGACATGGCTACTGGTGATAAGATAATGGTGCTTTCTGGCCCATTTAAAGATTTTGAAGGCGAGGTAATTGAAGTTTCTCCAGAACGGAGTAAACTTAAAGCCTTGCTATCAATTTTCGGCAGGGATACACCAGTAGAACTGGAATTTAATCAGGTAGAAAAACAGAGTTAAATACAAATGGCGAAGAAAGTAGTGGCGGTCATTAAACTGGCCCTGAATGCTGGAAAAGCCAACCCAGCACCGCCAGTTGGTCCCGCCTTGGGTCAACATGGCGTTAACATCATGATGTTCTGCAAAGAGTACAACGCCAAAACAGCAGACCAAGCTGGAATGGTGATACCTGTAGAAATATCGGTTTTTGAAGACCGGAGTTTCACATTTGTACTCAAAACGCCACCAGCATCAGTGCTGATTCGGAAGGCGGCGAAAGTTGAAAAAGGCTCTAATGAACCCAACAAAAAGAAGGTTGGGTCAATTAGCAAAGCCCAATTGCAAGAAATAGCCCAAACGAAACTCCCCGACCTTAATGCCAACGACATAGACGCGGCAATGAAGATTGTGGCAGGAACGGCTAAAAATATGGGTGTAACAATCACGGATTAGTCATTGGTCATTGGTCATTAGTCATTGGTTAGGAGAAAATAAACGACTGACAAAGGACGAAGGACAAATGACATAGACTCCTTAGCGGCTTCCCGCAGGGTAGGACAAATAACAAATTATCGGGGGAGAGGCGAAGCTTCGGAATTACCCCAGGAGAGAAAAATGGCAAAAATATCGCGTCGTTTGCAAGGATTGCAAGCAAAAGTAGAAGATAAGGACTATCATCCTTTGGAGGCTTTAGCCCTTCTCAAAGAGACAGCAACAGCTAAATTTACCGAAGCTGCGGAAGCGCATGTCCGGTTGGGAATTGACCCTAAGTATACAGACCAACAGTTGCGGACAACGGTAGCACTGCCCAAAGGTACAGGACAAATCGTCCGGGTGGCGGTGATAGCCAGAGGCGAAAAGGTCAACGAAGCAAGCAACGCTGGTGCTGATATAGTCGGTTCAGAAGAACTGATTGACGAAATCCAAAAAGGTAGAATGGATTTTGACAAGCTGATTGCCACACCCGATGTGATGCCACAGGTGGCAAAACTAGGTAAGTTGCTTGGGCCGCGTGGTTTGATGCCATCTCCCAAAGGCGGAACCGTAACATTTGATTTAGGAAGTGCGATCGCAGAATTCAAAGCTGGTAAATTAGAATTCCGAGCTGACCGAACTGGCATTGTGCATGTTATGTTTGGTAAGACAACATTCTCGCCTGAAGATTTGTTAGTCAACCTGAAGGCATTGCAGGAGACGATTGATCGTAACCGTCCTTCAGGGGCTAAAGGTCGTTATTGGCGCACATTTTATGTGTCAGCCACAATGGGGCCATCGATTAAAATTGATGTCACCGCCCTACGAGATTTGAAACTGAGCGAAGCAGGTTAATAAAAGTTATGAGTTATAAGTTAAGAGTTAAGAATAAAACTTCTAACTCCTAACTACTCACTTCTAACTTTAAATTAAATAGGCAAAGCCGGAGACAGCAGGTGCTAATAGCTTAAATATCCTGCCGAGGTTAAAACTCTAATAGTCAGAAATTACCACCCTTAAAGGTGTGATAACTATGGCGTCAAGAGTCTTAATACTCAACCCCGGCTAAGTTAGCTGGGGTTTGTTGTTTGGGTTCAGGTTGAGAAAAAACGTACAAGTAGGGCACTTCCCCGATTATTTTAAGGAGGTGAGATTGGAATGGGTAGAACACTAGAAAATAAAAAAGAGATAGTAGCTGACCTCAAAGAAACTTTGAGTGAGTCAACTCTGGCACTGGTAATAGAGTATCAGGGACTGACAGTTGCTGAAATTAGCGATTTACGGCGGCGGCTACGTCCGAGTGGCGCTGTCTGCAAAGTCACTAAAAATACTTTGATGGGCATTGCTATTAAAGATGAAGAAAAATGGCAGCCATTGTCAGAACTACTCAAAGGTTCTTCAGCCTTTTTGTTAGTAAAAGAAGATTTTTCATCTGCAATTAAGGCTTACCAAGACTTCCAAAAAGCCACCAAGAAGACAGAACTTCGTGGCGGTGTCATGGAAGGTCGTCTACTCAAAGAACCGGATGTCAAAGCTCTAGGAGACTTGCCATCTAAAGAACAACTCATTGCACAAATCGCTGGAGCTATCAACGCCTTGGCTACGAAGATTGCTGTGGGTATCAACGAAGTTCCCAGCTCACTGGCTCGTGCTTTGCAAGCTGTGGCCGACCAAGAGCAAAGTGGTGGTAGTGTTGAAACCGCTACTGAAGCTGATAGCAGTACTGAAACTGCTGCTGAATAGACGGCTTTGTAGTTCATCAGTCAAAAGTCAAAAGTCTATAGTTAAAGACTAATGACTAATAAATAATCAAAATTACAGGAGTTATATCAATGTCTGCTGCAACCGATCAAATTTTAGAACAACTAAAAACCCTTTCTTTGTTTGAAGCTTCTGAGTTAGTCAAGCAAATTGAAGAAGCTTTTGGGGTAAGTGCTGCTGCACCCGTCGGTGGCATGATGATGATGCCTGGCGGTGGTGGTGGTGCTGCTCCTGCTGAGGAAGCTGTTGAGCAAACCGAGTTTGAAGTGATTCTTGAATCAGTCCCAGCTGATAAGAAGATTGCCGTGCTGAAGATTGTCCGGGAATTGACCGGTTTGGGTCTGAAAGAAGCGAAAGACTTGGTAGAAGCTGCGCCCAAGGCAGTTAAAGAAGGTCTTGCTAAGGATGCTGCTGAAGATGCTAAGAAGCGCATCGAAGAAGCTGGCGGTAAGGTGACTGTTAAGTAGTCACAATCCTATTACAGTTTTTTATTAAGGAGCCTAAGTTAGGCTCCTTTTTTTAGCTTTTTCTTCAATGTCAACTGCATAGCATTCGCTCAATCCTCGCCAAAATCTTCGTACCTTTGCATCTAGTATGGCGATCGCATACTATATTTCTATACCTGTTCATAAGCAGCAATAAAATCATCCCGTGATATACCCGATTGAGTGCAGATACTTCTGAGGGTAGAACCTTTGATAAGTTTATGATTTGGCAAAGTTAAAGGAGTAGTTGTGCCATCAGGATTTTGTCTAATCATAGAAATATGCTCTTTTTCTCTAACTATTGAAAATCCAAAACCCTCAAGCACTTTAATTACTTTTGATTTAGGAGCATCAACAGGAAACTTTGCCATTAGATGCTTGCCTCTGCAACAAAAGCTTCGAGTATTAAAGATTCAGATTCTAGTACCGATTCTCCAAAAGTTTCGACATGAAACAAAATGGCCGAGCGCACATCATTTAGAGCTTCTTCATAAGTGTCACCTTCACCAACTACAATCCCTTGAATACCTAAAGGATAAGCAACATATCCATCAGCGTGCTTTTCCACAATGATTTTGATATTTTTCACAGTTACTTCTTTTCAATTAATTTGACATCCAAAAGACAGCTAAAGCATTCTGTTCTACCCATTAAATAATTATTGTCCATTTGCTCAATAGTCGGTAATAAGCCAAAAGGCTTACTAAAAAAGTGTTTGAGCATTTCTGCTTTGATTATTTTCTCGCCACTTTTAAAGTAAATCATGTCTACTGCGATCGCACGTAAAACGCAGCTATATACTAGTGGAGCCTCTGCTTGGGTGAAAACAGCAAAACAAGAGGTAGTATATTTTTGTAATTAGACTGCAAATAAAGGGCTTTAAAGCTACTCTTGTAATTAAAGAGCCTTGAGTCGGCTGTAATAAATTAAATTAGAAAACATATATTAGCCGAGTTTTACAGGCTGATTTTGGACAATAATTCTTTAAAACTGATTTAATTGCTGAAAGCCCCGAAACTACGTAACTTATGTCCCTGAACTTGGAAAAAATGGACAATAATTCTTTAAAAGTGACAATAATTATTTAATGGACAATGGAGAATAACGGATTTGAACCGATGGCCTCTGCGGTGCGATCGCAGCGCTCTACCAACTGAGCTAATTCCCCAAAATCTATGCTAAGTCAAGAGTAATATTACTCATTAACTCAATACACTATCACCATAGAGTATTCTAACATTCAGTTGCCGATGGCTGAGGCTGTTTTTGAGAATAAACCTTCTGCACCCGTTCGAGTTCCAAATCACTGAGATAGTCAACAGTCCAGTTACAGCAGCGCTGGAGCATGTGGAATGGGTAAGTATTCGCTACACCTACAACTTGCATGTGCGATCGCTTCGCCGCTTCGATACCTGCTGGAGTATCTTCAATTGCCAGACATTCATGCGGTTGAAGATTCAAATCGGGATATTCTTTATTTAGGCGTTTCACTGCCAGTAAATAACCATCCGGTTCTGGTTTACTGGTGGTAATATCATCACCTGCGACGATAATTTTAAAATGTTCAGCCAGTTTAGCTCGATTGAGTACCAATTCTATTTCTTGACGAATAGCGCCACTAACTAATCCTAGTTTCAGATTCCGCGATCGCACCTGAAAAATTAAATCTTCTACACCTGGATATAAAGGCAGTTTCTCGATTTTCTCTAGTTCCACCACATAGGCTTGGGCTTTGCGGTACAGCAGCTGAGTTAAATAGCTTTCGTTAGCGACTCTACCACGATTAGCGAGTAGTTGCCCAAAACAAGCGCGATCGCTGCGTCCTAGAGAAGCTTGACGCTCACTCACCCGTTGGGGTTGGAGATTTTCTTCAATGAGAATCTCATCTATCAGTTGCAGGTGGATTGGCTCATCGTTAATGATGACACCATTAAAATCAAAGAGAACTGCCTTTAAACTCATGCCCTTATGCCAAATGCTGGAGATCCAAGTCCCTCCAAATCATTATCTATTGATGTGGGAATATACCGACGGATATTTTCGCTTGCTATTGGTTTAACGCCGCTAGTTACCTGATTTATCCACCATACATCGTGCGATCGCACAGCTTCAAATCCGGCTGCACCCATATTCGCCTCTACGCTACCAGCAGCATACTCACGAATATATGGCTCCTCAAAAACATCATTCAGCCATTCTAACTGACGCAGAGTCTTCTGATTCTCATCTAGAATTAATACTTGTCCTCCAGTTACCAGCAACCGGAAGCTTTCCCGTAGAATTGCTAGAGATACTGTATCTGGTGTTTCGTGGAATAGCAAAGAAGCTGTCACTAAGTCAAATGTTGCATCTCTGAAACTAGTTTTTTCAGCATTCCCATGTCGCCAGACTATATCTAAACCAGCATTTCTAGCTTTATCTTCTGCCCTTACCAGCATATAAGGTGATAAATCCAAACCAATAACTTCCGCTTCGGGGAAAGCTTGCTTTAACATTAAAGTAGTGGAACCTGTACCACAGCCTAAATCAAGTATGCGTCGTGGTTTTACCTTGACGGCATCAACTAAAGCCTGACGGACAATAGTTTCATTCGGTGGCAGAACATATTGGGTAATCGGATCGTAACTAACTGCTGCACCGTAATTAAGATATCCGCCTGTAACACCGTGAAAATTTTGACTGCTGTAGTACGCCGGAATTATCACATCATCTCGTCGATAGCGATCGCACTCTTTCTCCCAGTCAATACTATCAGCGTAAAGCCGTAACCCGTCTTCATCAATCAAAAGACGTACTACAGGGGATAAAAAACGTTCCCAGATTGTATCTTGACGCACTGCCATATTCTGTCAGAATTTTAAGGAATTATTTAAACAGAGTAATTTTCTTTACAAATTTTAATACATTTAGTAAGCATCTGCTGTCACTCTGTGGTAATAACTTGACACCTGTAATCTCGTTTATTACAATTGTAGTATAAATAGGGGTTCTTCAGATTTACGAAAATTAAGCAAGCCAAATTAAAGACAATACAATCTTTAAATTGCTACAACTAACTAGTGGTCTGTCCCATTAATTTTGTGGGGCTACTAGTAGTATGTCAAGTTTAAATTGATGGGTAAGCAAGCTAGTAGTAAAGACTTTAGTCCTTATTTTATAAGCACTAAAGTGCTTACTACAAACTATAGAAAATTACTAGATAATGGCTTATAAGTCATACAGATAATTATCAGTACAATATACCCAATCCAAAATCTAAAATTTAAAATCCAAAATAAAAAAATTATGCCCTACGAAAAGTTAGAAATTACCACACCAGCACCCGTCTTATCCTGGGCAAATCACTCTTTGGGCCCAGAAGAAACTAAAATGGCAAAGAATGTAGCATCGTTACCATTTGTGTTTAAGCATGTCGCATTAATGCCAGATGTTCACTTAGGAAAAGGTGCTTTAGTGGGTTCTGTAATTGCAACCAAAGAAGCGATTATCCCAGCTGCTGTGGGCGTGGATATTGGTTGTGGGATGAGCGCTATCAAAACATCATTTACCGCCGAACAACTCGAAGGTAAACTAAAGAAAATCCGCCTGGATATTGAAGCAGCAATTCCTACTGGATTCAACGAAAACAAAGACGTTGAAAAATCTGTCAGCAATTGGCAACTTTGGGATGATTTTAAAGACTTGCATCGCGGCGTGCAAGACTTACAAGGTAAAGCAATGAAACAGATGGGTTCTCTGGGTGGAGGAAACCATTTTATTGAAGTGTGCCTTGATACAGAGAATCAAGTTTGGCTAATGCTGCATTCTGGTTCGCGTAACATAGGCAATAAACTAGCCCAGTGCCACATTCATACAGCCAGAGAATTAGCAAAGATGGCAGGTAATAAATTGCCTGACCCTGATTTGGCTCACTTTGTCGCTGGTACGCCAGAATTTCAAGCATACTGGCATGATTTGCAATGGTCACAAAACTATGCGCGTGTCAACCGCGATGTGATGATGGCGCGTTTTAAGCATATTGTCGAGAAGCATTTAGCAGGTGGGAAGGCAACTAAGCCTTTATTGCAGGTTAATTGTCATCACAATTACGCCGAAAAAGAAGTGCATTTTGATGAGGATGTTTACGTTACTCGTAAAGGCGCAGTCCGCGCCCAGACTGAAGATTATGGGATTATTCCTGGTTCGATGGGTGCAAAGTCTTTCATCGTTAAGGGTAAAGGTAATGCCCACAGTTTTTGTTCTTGTTCTCATGGTGCAGGGCGTTTAATGTCAAGAAATAAGGCAAAAAATGTTTATACACTGGATGATTTAATAGAGCAAACAAATGGCGTAGAATGCCGTAAAGATGAGGGTGTATTAGACGAGATTCCTGGTGCTTATAAGCCGATAGAACAAGTTATGAGTAATCAAGCTGATTTAGTTGAAATTGTAGCAACACTTAAGCAAGTTCTTTGTGTAAAAGGATAAATTTGTAGGGAATATCCTAATTTGGCAAAAAAATGAGAGAGGGCAAATAATTTGCCCTTTTACAGTTTATTCTGTTTCCAAATCTCTATCTACTTTGTAAGCTTGTAATAAGTATTCTCCATTAAAGTGAATAAGATGAGTAGAATCTTCAGCAACCCAAACATCGGTTTCCCAAGCAATTTCAGCCAAATACTCTACCATCGCTTTCCGGCTTAAAAAGGTTGTTACCATTACAAGAGGAATTTTTATATCAGCAAAAATAACTTCAAGCTCTTTCTTTCGTTTAGGGTTAATTGGCCCATGAGAAGTTACGGCTTCAATTAAAACTAGCCAATTCTTTTTAAGATGATGGATAATCACATCAGGCATTTTCCCATGAGAATCAACAGTAATGCCTAAATCTCTCAATGCCACTTCATTAAAATAAGCAAATTTCTCATCTGTATCACCAACATAAATCAATTTTCCTCCAGGTGTAAAACGTTCTGCAAACTCCTTAATAATCTTCTCAATCAGAATATTCTGTCCACCTGGAGATAGAGTTTTTACGTTCCCTTCAATCACAATAGGTATACGTGATAATTCCCGCTCCTGAGCATATCGTTTTTTCAAGGTTTCAACTGAAGCAAGGTAAGTGCCAAGGCTCTTTTTCCATTCAGTAGTTTTATAAGTACGTAATAGCTCAAGGGCACTTTCTTCAATCTTATATACCGTTTTTGGACTGTTAATGGCGCGGTCAGGAGCATCTGGATTTGCAATTATTAAAGCTGCGTCTAAGAATTGATGGACTGTTTGGCGACAAACAGTTTCCCGCGTATTAGGTTTATATCTTTTGCCATAGTGCTGTGCCATAAATTCCATCATTGGTGTAATTCCCATTAAGGGAGATGCAGCAGCGTTCCAAGAATCAGTTGGTTTTAAGTTAATTAGAGCCAAAAGGGTTAAGGCTGAACGTTCATTAAGTTGTGCCCGTGGAAGCCCAAGTTCAACTAGTATTTGTAGTGCTTCATCAATACGGGTTTTAATTATTAAGGGGTTGTCTTCAGATTGATTGCTCATACTCAGTAGCTTTTCTTGCACAAGTTGATCAATTTCTTTCTGTGATGGGAAATGCTCAGTAATACATAGCCCCAAGGTTATTAGCTGCGATATTGTAGGATATTTTAAATTACGTAAATCAGTGGCATTAACCTGAGTATGACCATTAAATAAACGAAAAAATATGTCTACGAGGCTAAAGTTAAGATAAGCAGTAAGACCGCGTGCTAGGGTAAGATTGAGTCCCCTTCCGCCCTTGTGAAAATAATTCAGATGATTTTCAAAACCTACCCAATAACAATCAATCTGATTAGCATCATATACAACAGCAACCACTCGTTTTTTTTCCTCCTTTGAGGAGAATCGTTTGGTCAATACATAATTTTCATTTGGTACTAGAAGAGAGACTGTTTTTTCTGTATGTACTAGAGCTTGGTGTTTTCTAGTTACCTTTGGATACTCAACATATCCTCCTGAGAAATTCAATGGATAAATCAAAGGAACAGAGTTTTTTTCTGGCATTAAACACAGATATTCTTTGGCGCGAAAATCTACAACACGTCCCGTTGATACGGTCAATTCAAGGTCTTTTAATGTGCAGGTAAAATTTGCCATTTGTCGAATGACCTGCTGACTTAGTGTATCTGGGATAATGTGGATGAATTGTTGCGAATCGTGCGGATGAACTATCTCTGTATAAGGTAAGTAATTTGACAGAATAAAATCATCATCAACGCCCGAAGTTGTATTGATAAGTACATTGTCAAATTTTAGTTTTTGTTTGACAGCATGAGTGATAATTGTTTCCTGCAAAACTTCATCATCACTAAAAGCTTCCTGTCTGGATTCAAATATATGTATTTGGTCTAAAGCCATCATTTCTAAAAACATTCTGCGGAAGTCTCTAAAATATGGCCCATTACAGAAACTACGCGGCGAGATAGCTACAAGTTCCCCTTTTGATTCAAGAAGTTGAACTGTAGCAGCCATAAAACCTGTATATAAATTGCTGCCTTCTAATCCTATAGAACGTAACAAAGTACGAACTTTGGAATGAGCGTTAATTTTCAAATATGGGGGATTGAGAATAGCGTGGGTAAATTTGCAATTGTCAAACTTATCGAAGAAACTAGGCTGAAGAACTCTGACAGCATCCTCAATAAAATCCCTATTCCGAATCTCATAATTTAAAGAGATCCCAGCTATTTGACATTCTCTGGCACATAATTTTAATGTCTGATGCAAATACGCAATCAGAAACGGATCAATTTCATAGGCAACAATATCTAAATTGGCTGGGCGTCGTTTCCTTTGACAAAGGTTAGCCACAAAAGCTGCAAGTAATGAGCCAACTCCTGCTCCAGCATCAAGTAGAGATATTTGAGGAAGATCAAGCTTCCTAAACATCCCAGCCATTAATTCTGCTACTGGAGCAGGAGTCAAAAATTGTCCCAGTTTTCCCTTCTGTTTTTGCTCCTGTTTCAAGTTCGCAGCAATCCTCAGAAGGTCTACTTCACCAAGTAAATTTCTGGCAGAACATTTCGACAAGCTTTTAAATTGCAACGGCTTGTAATAATAGTCCAAAATTATTATAGATTGTTCATAAAAAATTTAAGTTAGGACTTACGCACACTCTACGAATTCTCGGCGCTCTTGGCGTCTTGGCGGTTCGAGAAATTAAGCTTTTTAGCAATTTTTGCGTAAGTCCTATAAGTGTATGTATTATTTATTGTTAGCGCTACTCTACGAAAAACTGCTGCTCGCTGATAGCGCTAACATTTAAATTTGGTGTCTTTTCAAAATTACATTGTCAAAGATTGAGGGTTCGTCTCAATCAATTTCGCTAAATCTTGCAAGAACGCCGCAGCATGAGCACCGTAAATAATCCGATGGTCAGAAGTAATATTGACTTGCATTTGTTGCCGCACGCCAAATAAACCGTCGGGTGTTGCTACTACTTGCGGACGAGATGCCCCGATCGCTAAAATTGAACCTTGTCCAGGTGGTAAAATCGCATCAAATTTATCCACGCCAAACATCCCTAAATTCGACAGCGTAAAAGTACCACTGTTGTATTCTTGGGGCTGTAGCTGTTTTGTCCTAGCACGTTCTACCAAAGATTTCCAAGTACGCGATAGAGAATAAATATCCACTGCGTCTGCATTTTGCAGCACAGGTGTAATTAATCCGCCATCATCCATCGCCACTGCTACAGAAATGTTGATATCAGAATGATAAACAATACCCTGGTCTGAGTAGCTAGCATTTAACAATGGGTGTTTTTGCAACGTTACCGCTACAGCTTTCGCCAGTAGCGCTGTCATTGTCACGCCTTTGGATTTAATTTGTTTATAAAGTTTGTCTAATCCATCGGTGGTAATTGTATAACCGACACGGAAGACGGGTACGGATATAGTAGCTACCATGTTCCGCACTACGGCATTTTGGAAGGTAGTTAGAGGCACAGTTTGACCAGGAACAGCCGCCGCCACGGGTGCGGGTGCTGGTGTGCGGGGTGCTGGGAGTGCAACTGGGGCGCTGGTTGGTACAGGTGCTGGTGGGGCAACTGGGGCAGGGGCGGGTTGTTTGCCTTTATTAGATAATGCTTCTACATCTTCGGCGACAATGCGACCGTGGGGGCCACTGCCTTGGAGTGTAGTTAAATCAACTTTGAGTTCTTTGGCTAACTTGCGGGCACGGGGTGAAGCTACAAGCCTTCCTTCTTTATGGTTAGACCCGTTTTGAGACGCTAAGGCAGGTGTTGCAACTGAGGCTGTGGCGGCGACTGGTTCCGGGGAAGCGGTAGTAGTAGCCGCCGCGCCGTCGGAATTGGCAAGAGATTTCGCCTGTTCAATTTCAGCTTCCGTTTCGGCGATGAAGGCGATCGCAGATCCTACCGGGGCAGTTTCACCAGCTTCAACTATAATATGGGCAAGAAATCCCTCATAAAAGGTTTCTACATCCATATCTGCCTTATCTGACTCTACAACCACCACTGTTTCGCCTTTTTCCACTTTGTCTCCTGGCGATTTCACCCAGGAAACGATTTTGCCTTCGGTCATGGTGGAACTCAGCGCCGGCATAAATACTTCGTGAATGCTCATAGGGTGGTTTGGGAATCAATGGTTTATGGACTTTAACAGCTTTTATCAGATCGAATTGTATCTTGGTAGGAGAGTTTTGGACTGGAGATTTTATATTTTAATTGGGCATTGGGCATGGGGCATGGGGCATGGGGCATGGGGCATGGGGCATGGGGCAT